>CAJXUG010000023.1:0-15534 GCA_913060785.1 uncultured Flavobacteriaceae bacterium
TTCCTCAGTAATGCTGTAATTGCGCATTACAAACATTGCCAAGATGGTTCCTCCCATTGGGAAAAAGCAGAAAAACGCATGCAAGCCTTCTACTGCAGATTGCTGATCTATGGCAGCAAGATCAGGATTAAAACCTACTATAGTAATAATCACTCCACTAAGGGCGCCTGCAATTCCAAAACCTACCTTTACCATCCACCAGTAGATGGCCCCAAAAATACCTTCTCTTCGTTTTCCTGTATTAATTTCATCAATATCAATCACGTCTGCTGTCATAGACATCATAATGGTAAATAAACTTCCAATACCAAAAGAGAAGAACGGCAAGGCTATGATATACATCCATGGTTTTCCTGGAATAAATAAAAAGTATAACAATATGTATCCTACAAGTGAAATAGACTGAGATATCATAAAAGCTTTTTTCTTACCCATTTTTTTTGACATCCAAGCCACCGTAGGTATCACAATAAATGTGGTGCCCAAAGCGCCCAAACATCCAAACATAGATACCCAAATACCACTTGCACCGGCGTCTCCATCAAATAGTTTGTAAACAATTACAAAAAAGGTAAGTGCTGCAACGGTGTTAAAAGCATTGAATATTAAAAATGTTGCTCCGCATAATTTTCTAAACTCTTTTATTTTAAATGCCTCAGAAAAACTTTTAAAAATCTTTTTTAGACTGTTTCCTATGTTGGCAGTATTTAAAGGCTCATAATCTTCCTCTAAAGTAGATTTGCTCTTTATAAATATAGCAGGTACAATTGCACATAGGGCACATGGTATAGCAACCCAAATGGCTAGTTCACGGACGGCTACATCTGCAGATTCAAACCAGTTTTGGTCATACATAATGATCCAAAACAAAGGAGCAATTACCCATGCCCATTGACCAATCCATTGGGAGATAGCCATGATATTTGTTCTTTCGTGAAAATCATCGCTCATTTCATAACCCATAGCCACATAAGGAACACTAAAAATGGTAAGACCTACATAAAACACCAAAGACCATAAAAAGAAATACCAAAAATTATATTCTACACCATCAATCTTATAAAGTTGCCACATAAAAATATAGGCAAGCCCCATAATTATCCCTCCAATAATAACGTATTGACGACGTCTTCCCCATCTAGATTTTGTGTTGTCTGATATAAATCCCATGATAGGATCTAGAAAAGCATCAAAAATTCTTGGAAAAAGAAACACCAAAGACCACATCCATCCAGAAAATCCAAGGTCCTCCACCAAAACAACCATAAATATTCCCAGAATGGCTGGAAACATTTGATTGGCTAACATACCAAAGCCAAAAGCAATCTTTTGCCCCAAGGGAACTTTAGTGCGCACTACATTAGTTTGTGTATTCATAATTATATTTTTAGTTTTTTAAAATTATAGTTTGTAAGCCTTGAGGGCTTATACTCAGAGTATGGGTTTGTAGAGATAAATTTAAATTAAAATGCTTTTCAGAGAGTCCTTCATTAAAAATCACCACCACTAGAGAGCCATCTGGGTTTTGGGATGCAGAGACCATTAAATCATCATCTGTTTTATGGGCTTGAATGACTTGTGCTCCTGGCCTAATAAATTTACTAAAATGAGACATGACATAGTATAGCGGGGTAAGGTAAAACTCGTCCTGTTCTGGATCTACTATAATTGGCGCTACACACCAATTTTTAACCCAGTTAGGCCCTCCTTGTCTGTCAAGAACCATGTTCCAATCAACCCAACCGTCAACCCAGTTATTTAGACAGCCAATAATATCTCTAGCATAGCGATTAACAGGAGCGTATTTAGGGTGTAAGTACTTTTTTTCAGCCTCACGCCAATCATAACCCCAGTCAGTGGCTTCTTTAGACCAGTACCAAGCATCGTCCTTCCAGGCTGGCACCTCAGAGTCTATACATGCCTCTGATTGTATTAAATATTTATTGGGCGCTTTATAATGTGCATACTCCAACTCCTTAGGGAAATAGTCATAGGTGCTTTCATACCAATGAACAGCGGTTCCGTCAAAATATTTTGAACTCGCCTGGTCTTTAAACATGACATCAACCCACTGTTTAAGATCGCCTCTATTTTGATCAAAACCTAATATAACCAGGTCTTGCTGTCCTTTGGCCTCGAGGGTAGGGCCAAGATAATTTTGTACGAAATGGGTCATCTCCTCGGGAGAAAAATCCATGCTTTCCCAGTTATTTCCATTTCCCATGGGTTCGTTTTCAACTGTAAAACCCCAAATATCGATGCCCTCAGCTTTATAGGCATCGGCATATTTAGAGAAAAATAACGCCCAGGTTTGGTAATACTCTGGTTTTAATTTCCCGCCAATCCATGAATTATTATCTTTCATCCATGGAGCGGCAGTCCATGGTGATGCAAAAAGTTTGAATCCGTCCTTGGAAGCTGCTTGTGCTGCCTTTATCATTGGAATCAGATCGTCCTTATCATGGGCTATAGAAAAGTGCTCAAGTTGGGTGTCGTCTTCTACCTCTGTATACGAATAATTACTTAAAGAAAAGTCACAAGAATTCATGTGTGTTCGCGTCAAAGAATAGGCAGCTCCATTCTCAGAAAAATAGGCATTGATTATTTGGTCCTTTTTTTCGGGGCTTAATTGATTTAAAACAGAGGCGGAAGACTCGGTAAAGGCGCCACCAAATCCTGTAATCACTTGTCGCTTTTCTTGTGGGTTTATAGTAATTTCAGAAACGATCTCCCCCTTTGAAAAGATCTCTAATGGGGTCAATTTATGACCCGCAGCAGATGTTTCATAAACTTGTATCATCACTTCTTTTTTTGAGGCACACGAGTTTAGAAACAAGGCCATAATAAGTAAAAAAACAGGGTAAATCAGTATTGTTTTTCGCATAATGATCATATTAATCTTCTAGTGTATTATAAAACTTTTTAAGCACATTAAAAGCCTTTTTCTTATGGCGATTAACATCTAAAACTCCCCAATATTCTTCATTAGCAGTTCCGTCATAGGGTACTCCGCTACTCTCTGGAGCCCAGCCACCAACATCTTGACTTTCTGGGTTTCCTGCTTTCCATAACTCATCTGTAAAAGAAAATACTAAAACCCCAGTATTAATGGCTTTATACTCAAAAACGTCATTCAAAATATTGCTTAGTGCCTGGGCTTGCGCCTCTTGGTTATCTCCTTTAGTAAATCCATAGTTAGCAACGGTCATGTAACTATCGCTGCCAGCCTCTGAGAGGTACATTGGCTTATCACTTATCTGTGACCACTCATTAAATATAGCTTCTGGATTATCCCAACGATACACATTTAAACCCCATAAATCGATATTAGTTGTAGCAGCTAATACATCACTATTTGGAAGCTCACCATGGGCGCTAGCAACAGGATGATTGGGATCATTTTGATGAATCGCATCGGCTGCATTTTGCAAACTAGTGTACCAGTTTTTTATATCACCATCAAACCACTCTGGATGGTAATTATATTCATTGCCAAGCTCCCACAATAATATTGCTTCGTGATTTTTATAGCTATTTACATAGTCTAAGTAAGACCCTGATACGATATCAAAATAGCCGTCTTGATTGTAACCAAAACTTGTAATAACTTTAATGCCTGCAGCAGCTATCTTATCCAAAACAGAAACATCATCAATAGGGCTGTAAACACGAATGGTGTTTATACCCGCTTCATTCATTAGAGCAAGGTCAAGATCGATGTTGGTGAAATCTCTTTTAACTCGTCCCTTTTTAACGGGGTTATAACAAATTCCCTTGATAAAATAGGGCGTCTGGTTAATTAGTAATTGCCTGTCTTTGACAGAAACAACCTCAGTATCCTCAAATGCTAAAAAGCTAAAGGGAAGGATTAAAACTAAGAGTATAAATATATATTTCAATTTCATTTATTTTGATAATTTAACGGTGTTGAACATCTTCTCAAACTCGCCATTGAAAGATTTTTTAAGGGGGTTTCCATCACGAGTTAATCCCTGAAAAACTCCTAAATCAAAAGACTCCCAAAGCGCATATTTAAGAGTTCCATCTACATCAATAAGTCCGAAATGATTTTCAGACCCTAAGGGATGAGCGGCATCTTTCCAAGGTTCATCAAAAGCCTCAAAATAAAAGCAACTAACTCCGTTGGCCTTGGTCCAGTCATCCATTTTTTGGTAATACAGCGCTTGCTTATATTGATCAGCAGCCTGAGTTCCTAATGGCCCATATAAATCACTTGATACGGTAGCCCATCCTGTTTCTCCTATGTGAATAGGCTTTTCAACCCCAAGGCTCTCTACATAGCTTTCAACGCCCTGGTACTGGGATACGGCATAATCTACCGCGCTTTGAACAGCCAGTTCAATACGAGCCTTGTCCTGCAGGTGGCTGGTGTTATTTTGACTCTCTACCCAAAAACTCGAATTATGGTGCGTATCGTGAAATGGGTAGGTATGTATTGAAATATAATCGACCGCTTTAATTAAGGCGGTTAAATCTTCGTTGTGATAGGACGCATCCCCTCCACCCCAGGACGCAAAATTATCTGAACTCGTAATCCACAATGATTCAGGAAGATTCCCTTTTGTTTTTTGGGTTTGTAAATAGCTAACCCATTTTAAAATTACTGCAGGTTTTACAAAATAAGATGTTGCCCAGTGCACCATAGCCTCGTTTCCAACAGCAATGATTTTTACAATCTCAGGATACTGGTTTGCAAGTGCAATTGCTTTGGCTATTTCTGAGGTGTTGTTTTCTAGGTCTTCTATATCATGATTGGGCTGGCTTTGTATCCAAGCACCTTGGCAATCTATCCAAGCCCCAAGCATCACATACATTTCAAAACCAGCTTCCTCAGATTTTAAAGCCCGAATTGCTTTTAAAATATTTGGCGCTTGGTCTAGCTGTAAATTATAAGTGCGTATAACTTTGATTCCTAGGGCCGACAAAATCTTTAGGTCTTCTTTAATCTGAGATAGTGAAGGCTGATCCTCTCTGGTTAAGGTTCGATAGCCCCCATAGGAAATCGCCCTATATTCAGGGTGCCCTAAAAATTCAGCGGCTGATTTATTTTTATTTATAGGGTTTTCATTCATTTTTCTTTCTTTACAAGACCCCACACCAAGAACTAAAGTGAAAATTAATACGAATCTTAGGAGGAGTCTTGAATATTTCATATTAAGCTTTAACAACAGATATGACTAACTTCTCTATTTCTCCACCTCTATTAAAGAGCATTTGGCTCGTTTGAACATCTAGAGACTTCCCTTGAAAAGTAGATACGCTGCCATCAGTTAAAAATACTTTAATAGCCGCCTGAGTCGCTTTCTGATAAATTACAGGCACTTGACAGTAGGTAAAACCGAGAGATCCTACCTCAAGGTCTACACAACACTTTTCTTTGGCTAGGTTGATGTAATTAAACACCTCTTTAGTTGTTAAAAACTCATCGGCTCTTAATATCTCTGGGTTAAATTCTACAGCACCATTACGTACTTTTACTCCTAACTCTCCAAATCTACTCAGAACATCTTCCTTCACTTGTCCAGTCATTCCTGGTTGCTGTGCACCTTTACCACCAGGGGTATGCGAGTAGGCATCGGTAGGAAACGCCCCATATAGCTCGGGTGATTTATGAACTCCAATTCCTGCATTAATCTCAAAATAATGATCGTACAATCGACCTATATGTTTTTTATCTTCTGATTCAGAGAGTGCTTTTTGAGTTACCTCATACACCGCCAATAATAACTTAGAAACCATATGCCAGTAAATGGACCCTAAACCTTCATATCCGAAAAAAGTACCCGATCTTCCTGTAAATGATTTATGGTCAAATACAGATTCAAAAATAGCAAGGACCTTTTTAGAGTCTTTCTCCACAAGGGGTGCATACAATTTTGAAAGGCTACTCAAGGCTACCTTTACTGAATCAGCATTATTAAAACTACCATTAAAGTGGTAATGGCCATTTCCGTCTTGATTGATTAATTGGGTATTCCCATCTGCAATAAGTTGACTGAGTAATTCAGAAGATGAAACATCTGGGGCTGCAATCGTGTTTTTATGAACAAACTTAGGAAGTTCTTTGTTTGGATATAAAATATAACTGTATTGATCTTCTCTAAATAACGGACTATTTTTAAGACCATCTAAAACATCTAAACTCTCTTTAGTGGATAAATATCCAGAACTCAATACCGCTACTTGCCCCTCTAACATTTCAGGTAAATGAGAAATAGAAACGGAATTTTGATCCGTTACGGTCATTAAATTATAGGAATGAAATAAGCTATCAGCTCTTTTATTGGCTTCAATAGAGTGCTCTAAGTAATCAAGGGCAGTGCTAGTAAATTCTAACAAGGACGTCTTAGAAACGGCTGTTTTATAGCCTGAAAATTTTTGATCGTAAATTTGTGTTCTGTAGTCACTCGCTGCTTGCCCTAGGCCGTCTAAGACTTGCTTTCGGTTTTCATCGGTAAAACGACCTTCAAGCAATTGTTTGTGGGCTACCAAAGTTTGAGATACTTTGTTGAAGAAATCTAACAGCTCATTGGATATTTCAAACTCACTGGTAGTGTCTTGATCCAATACTTTATTGAAGAATTTCAAGAAGCGTCTTAAGTAATACAAAGTCACCATAGAGACTCCATTTCCTACAAGAGCATTATTTGCATCGTTCCACTCAGGGCGTTGGGTATTCATCCAAATCCCACCTTCTGGAATAAAGTTTGACATTTTTGCCAGAACGGTTGCTAGTATTTTCTCTACAAAATTAACCTTGTAAATAAAGGAGGTTGTGTCTCTAAGTAAGGCACCATCAACTCCAATTTCGTTTCTTTTGAATTGTATATTTTCTTCCTTTTCAAAATCAAAATCTATGGTGTTTTTTGGATCTTTCAAAATAGACTCGTAGGGCTTTATCTTGTAAGGAACATTAGCATAGACAAACAAATCTTGAGAGAAATAGGTCGCTAATTTATTTGGGTAATAAGCTTCCATAAACTCAAGAAACTTAAGTAAATATATGATTTGATGATCCCCCCAATACCCAATGTAAGACCACGGGTTGTCCGGCTCAATTGTTTCCCAATCAAATCCATACTTTGTAACACGGTACGGGTTGTAGCCCTCAAAAGTTGTCGCGTTTAAAAACTTATGAATCATACCTTCCATAAATTCTGGATAGGAATGCGCTAAAGCTTCCCAGTTTTGGAAAATATCACGCCAGTTTCCTTGATAATCTAATATTTTAGAGCCATCATTTTCGTTTCTAGTATTAATAGAGAACTTGTTCCAAGGACGGCTTGGATCGCCATGGCGACGGCTAAATTTTAATGGCAAATATTCGCAGCAAAGACGTTTAAAGTTTTTATCGGCATCGTCTTGATATAAAGCCTTTAAGTCTTGGAGTTTAAAAAGTGCTGGTAAGGCGTTTAATACCGCCTCTTTGTGACGGTATACTTTTTTGTTTAGTTTTTCGATGTAAGAAACGAAATCTTCTTTTTCGATTTGATAATTATCATCAAAAATTCCGCCACGCATGATGTTAAACATGGTATTTGAAAAGTGACGAACGTTACGAAGTCCATCTGCAGTTTTTTGAAGTCCGTCAGAGGCCGCAACAAGCTCGGTAAGGTGTTCAGAACCTAACTCAACATCGGTAAGGATCTTCGATTTTAAATCTGAAATAGTATTCATCTCGGATGTAATAGAGACTACATCTGAGATGCTTTGATTTACATCAGCCACCAACAACCATTCTTTTGATTGCTGTGGTGCTAGGGCTACTTCTGAATTTAGAAAATAGGCTCCCTTTTCGGCTTTGACATCCGTTTCTTGCGAGACTTGCTGCCCTCTTCTGAAAGTATCTAGCTGCAAAGAAGATAAAAGAATCGTTGGGTTGTCAAGTCCAAGAGACCAGGCAATATTAGATTTTAAAGCCTCACTGGGTTCCGCTTTGTCAACGATAATGGCGCTCAATGCAAAAACAGCAAGTGAGGACCCCGCTACAAGTTCGGTTCTTTTGTAAGCATCTACCAGATTACTCGTGCTGTTTTGAAGGGCTTGCTCAATGCCGGAGGGTAATACATTTTGAATCCCATCAATAAATTGAATTTTAACCTGTGAGGTCCCTGTATTGGACAGCAAAGACTTTCTAACAAACCCATAACGATCTGTGGAGTTCCATTCATAAGTGAAACTGATTTCTAAGTCGTGGTTAATTTCTTCAAATATCACTTTATTACCAAAGGCGTTCTTGTAAAGATTTCGTGATATTTTATATAACGACACGTGTCGTGAGGAAAAGGGCTCCCACAAAAATGTTTGACTGTTCTTTTCAACAAGAAAAATAGATTTACTTCCAGTGGTTTCGAAAGAATCGGTTATTTTATCATCGGTATAGTATGGGAAAAGCGCTGAGTCACAGTCTTTTCGACCTGCAGACAAACCTCCTGTACTAGATATAAACATCCAGTGGTTTGAATGGCTTACGATACTCATGAAAAAAGGGCGCATACCGTTTACATTGGAAATTTTATAAAAACGCTCTCCGTTAATTTTCATCTGTTCGCCTTTAACATTTAAATCTGCGAACTGAGCTGAGTGAGCACCAATGTTTATGGTTTTATTTTGAGTCATTCTTTAATTACTTTTTGAGTTTAATTTTGTTTAATTGATTGTAAAATAAACGTGATATGCAAAATACTTTATTTTTTGTATTGAGTACAATTAATGGTGCTACAATGAGTATACAAAACAAAACAGCTTATGCACCCATGTTTTATGGAGTGAAAAACGATATTTATCAAAATAGCGTGTTTTTATGATATTTGATGTAGTAATGTATAGGTGTTTTATGTTTAATCAAAACAAAAATTAGCGGTAGCTTGGTTCAAATTTTCAATTATTAAACATATAAGGCCTATCGGGGCTAAATTTTGCACATTAGTAAATAATTATACAAAGATATTATTAAAATCACATTTTTAGAAGCTAAAGGCTGAGGTTGTTTTTAAATCAAGGGTATAACAAATAATGTATTACAGGGCTGACACCTGCTTGAAAATCTCAGGGCCAAGCTCATAGCTTGTTGGCAGTAAAGCTGTTTTTAAAGCCGTTACTTTATCTAACACACCATTGGCCTTATACACTTGTGCGCTATGAAGTAAAGCCATTGGCTCACTTGTTTTACCCACTACAAAATTTGTAATTGTTGCCAAGGCCTCTTGCTTTTGGTTTGAGGCCAATTGAGCCAATGCAAGTAATTGATATGATTGTGGAGCTGGCCTATTGGCCACTTCTTTTTGGGCTAATTGTAGTGCTTTGTCTGGATCAGTTTTTACCAAGGCCATAATTTTATGAGTGTTGTACATATCACCATATAACGGGTTGTTTGCCAAGGTAAAAAACTGCTGCATATACTCCTCACTCAAGACAGAATCACCTTGATAACTTGCCATTTCAGCTTTTAACAAATAATAATCTGGCAGGTTGTGATTAGCTAACAAATGGTCAATAAGTACTAAGGCCTGAGTTATATTATGCTCTTTCGAATATAAAATCCAGGCAATACCTTTTTTTGCATAGGCATGATCTGGCTGCAAGGCTAGTGTTTTTAAATAATGGTTATAAGAGGCTTTAATATCTCCTTGGTGTCCGTAATAATCTGCAATATTGGTGTTTGTCCAGATTTGTAAGGCGAGGTTATTTCTAGAATTTGCGATAGCTAAGGCTTTTTCCATATACCCGATGGCAGCAGATAAATCACCCTGGTGATCACTCCATTTAGAAATTCTAATTAAATAATCAAATTGGTTTATGTTTTCTATCTTTTTTAAGAGCTGTAGCGCTTTTGAGTACGCACCAACTTCCAGGTAGCAATCAAACAACAGCAGCTCTGTTGCGTGTTTATTTGAAATACCTGCATAACTTTCTTCTAGTAAAGTAATCGCATCTTTAAACCGATGCTGGGTAATATAATTTTTTGCCAAGGCTCTTTTATAGCCGTCCTGAATTTTAATAGCAGCAACAGTAATGGCTTTTTTGTAGACCTGTTCTGCATCTTTAAGGTATTGTATATCACCACTAGTCTCAAAAAGTGTAGAATAGGCTCCAGCTAGAGGTCCTAAATCACCAACACCTGTAGAATCTGACCCCAATCTTTTAGACCAGAATTCTTTTTCTTCCAAGGCCGCAGCGTATGATTTGATTGGGTCTGCCTGTAAAAAAGAAATGTAATCTTTAGGGTTTGTTGTAAAGGTTACATCTTTATCACCCTGCCCATTACAGCCTAGTAATAATACACTAAGGCACATACTTGCAAATATATTTTTCATAACTGAGTGATATAGTTTTGTGCCAACATTAAATAGTTAGTTCATCATTACTGGGGCTTCCAAATATGGAAAATCACCATAGGTTCTTGTGCCTATAGACACATTATCTGATGTAAGTAAAGGACTATCGTTTTCTCCATTAAACCTGGTGCCATCTTCACCCCCAAAAATAAGTGTAAGAGAGATGTCTATAACATCGTCTTCAAGGCCTCTTCCAGTTAGGGCCAAACCTGTGGCAGGGTCATAATATACCGTTTGCCCATTGGGAGCAACCTGTAGGGCATCAAAATTTGCTAGTAGTGTTGTAAAAGCGGTAGCATCAAGTCCAAGAATATTGGTTTGATAATTAACCGTCTCTGGATCAAGCCCTAAAGCTACAGCATACACATCATGATACGCCTCTAATTGATTTTGAAAAGCTACTTGAAATAGTTGTGTTTGGCCATCTTCGCTTTGCAGAGTTGCTCGCAAAGAAGGTGGCACTCTATTGTATAAATTCTTTACAGCGTCTGATGCGCTAAAAACTGTATTTATAGCTGGACGCCCCATACTGTCTTGTTGGTCATAGGTTCCAGAGAAATCTAAAACACCATCACAAGGCTCACAAGATCCTCCGCAGTCAATAGCCGTCTCATCTGCGTTTTGAATACCATCATCACAGGTAGCATCGTTTAGAATATTTCCGTTATCGTCATCATCTACGCATTGCACAAATACTAGAGAAGTAAAAATGGCAAGCAATAATAGGTTTATTTTATATGTTTTCATCTTGAATGTATTAATGTGATACTATTATTGTTTTCTACTTGTAGTTACCCAAATGTTATAGGCATCTGGCGCAGACCCTACCGGTAAATAACCTTGCGTTACACCAACATGAGTGGGCGCGGTACCAAGCATAGAGTTTGGCACTTCTACCACAATGGCCAATACGTTTAAATCTTCAAAGAAATCACTGGCATCTTGCGGCGGCAAAAAACCCTCTGGAGCAACTGCTCCACTACTGACCAAATTATAACGATTAAAATCAAAATAGAAAGGATCTCTTCTAGGTCCTGCATATACTTGCATGCCGTTATTTGAAGTAGTTTCTGCCGAGTCGATATCTGAAACTTTCACAACTGTTCTTGTGGCGGTAGTAACAATACTTGTCTGGGAACCTATTTGAAGCGGCGCTACAGGACCAAAAAAGTACATAGAATCTCCTCTTTTAACAGCTTGAATCACTAAATCTTCAACAAAATCTCCAGTGTTGTCTATATTAAAGGTAACAACTACATCCTGATCAAACGCTGCATTGGTTGTTTGTTCCATAGGAGCTAGTGGTCCTTGAAGGGTAGCCACCAAAACAGTATTATCTGGATTACTCCCCTCAAAGGCGAAGAAATCTGCAATATCTGCAGAAGTTGCAGCTACATTTGGAGCATCAATATGATCTGCTGAAATCAAAAACACAGAGAAGCAGGCAAGCCCTATTGCTCCTAATACCGAAAATAGTTTTGTTTTTTTCATAATGGATTTAGTTTTTAAAAAATTATATTGTTTTCTTTACCCAACTAGTGACAAATGTACACCCACTAGTTTTAATAAAAAAGATACTTTTTAGTAAAGGTACATAGGATACTTAATATGTCTTTAAAAGTAAATTGTAATTTTTAAATTTAGCACATAAATGAACCCTTCTGCACAAGATTGGATAAAAAAGTTTTTAAGCACTTATAAAGAGGATGTAATATCATTACAATTTACTTCAAAAGATGCTTTTTATGATCTGTTAAAAGCCACTGGCTTTATATATGGTAATGCAAACAGTCTTATACTAAAACATGATATTGACTTAGCGCTTTCTCACCAGGAGTGTACCAAAGTAAATTTATTTCATGCCCTGTTATATACAGGAAGCATTAATAAACCCTTGGCAACACCTCTAGAGATAATTAGTACTATTGTTAAATACTACAAAGCCCTTGACAAAGCAAAAACAGGTTTTTTACAATCCATTACTTTTTCTAGCTCTGAAACCTCTAACCTTGAGAGTATTTTATCAAAAAGACTCCATGAAATAAATACAGTAAACAAAACAAATGCAGTCTCTTTATTAACCTATGCACTGCTGTATATAGATGTATTAGCTTTTGAATATTGGCTATCTAAGGGTAGTGATAGCAAAGCATTTACAAAAAACCTTGAGCTTCAAACAATGCTATGTTGTTTTGGGTCATTAAATGCTAAACAAGAAAAAACGCAGTATGACAGCATGCTTATCTCTCTCTTTGAGGCTTCCTCTCAGTATAAGGACGCCGAGCAAAGTTTGGAAACTGCCAATAGTAAAGAGAATTTTGAGCAGTTTTCTGGCTATGCAAGAAAATACATTTTTGATGTAAGCACACTAGCTGTTTGGGAAAACAAATCCTTAGACCCTAAAGAGCAAACATATCTGGAAGTCTTAGCAAGTAACTTAGAGCTGGATCAAGACACCCAACAAAAAAGTATTGATGCTATAAAAGCGTTTTCTTTAAAATCTGAGGGGAAGCTTAGCCTTTTTGAGTACGCAACACCCATAAAACAATTTTACACCCAATCAACAAGTACTGTAAAAAGACTTATTGTTAGAAACAAGGACAGATTACAAAAAGAATTGCAAGAAAGTGGAGAGTTATTAAAACTTCTTGGCATCTCTACCTTCAGAGAATTATCAAGGGATGAAAAAAACAAGGTAAAAGAACAGTTGTTAGATATTTGTAAAACGATTCCTTCATTGACCATTTTTTTACTTCCTGGAGGCGCTATTTTACTGCCTTTATTGGTGAAGCTTATCCCTAAACTATTGCCATCTGCTTTTGACGAAAATAGGGTAGACTAATTTTTATTAGTTAAAAATAGCAACAAGTAATTCTTTTAATAGGTCTGCCTGTGGGGTATTAGAGGCCCCTACTCCTTTACTTTTCATATCAATGTCTCTTATGGCGCTAATAATTACACTCACCTTTTTCATAGGGTAATTGCGAGCTGCTACTTGATAATCTTTTATAAAGTATGGATTCACGCCAAGGGCCTTAGCTGCATTTGCTTTGTTGGATACGGCATGATACTTTAACAGTTTCACAAAAAAGCTGTACAGCAAAGAGACGGTCATAACAATAGGATTGTTCTTTGGGTTTTGTCCAAAATATTGAATAATAGCATATGCTTTTAAAACGTTGCGATCTCCAATGGCTTTTTGTAATTCAAAATTATTAAAGTCTTTACTGATTCCTATATTTTGTTCTACAATCTCTGGAGTTATTTGAGCGCCAGGTTTTACAATAAGCTGTAATTTTTGTAGCTCATTATTTATTTTACCTAAATCTGTACCCAAAAACTCTGTTAACATTAGTGAGGCCTTTGGAGTAATAGTATATCCTTTACTGGCTAGGCTTGATTGTATCCAGTCTGGAATTTTGTTTTCATAGAGTTTCTTACTCTCAAACAAAACACCTGCTTTTTTAACGGCTTTACTCAACTTTTTTCTAGCATCTAGCTTTTTGTATTTAAAACAAATAACCAGAACTGTGGTTGGTTGAGGATTCTCAACGTAGGCTACCAAATTCTCGATAGTGCGAGAGAGGTCTTGCGCTTCTTTTACTATTACAACTTGCCGCTGAGCCATCATTGGGTAGCGTTTGGCATTGCCTACAATATCATCAATAGTTACATCTCTGCCATAGAGCACCATTTGGTTAAAGCCTTTTTCACTCTCATCCAAAACGGTTTTTTCTATGTAGTTTGAAATAGCATCAATATAAAAGGCCTCCTCACCCATTAAAAAATAGATAGGAGCAAGTACACCTTGTTTGATATTGTTTACAATTTCTTTTGCTTGTGCAGACATAGATATAGGTATGAAATGTTAGCAATTTGGGCACAAGTTAAGTAGATTTTATAAAGCTAATCTTCCAAGAAAGATTATTTTTACTTTATGCGGCAGCTCAACTTTAAGCAGTATTCATTTCGATTCAAAAATAGGGAAAACAAACCATTGATTTTTGATGTTGTCAGAAAAAAATTCATGGTTCTCACACCCGAGGAGTGGGTGCGGCAAAACACCATACAATACTTAGTTAAGGAGCTTAACATACCACTATCTTTAATTAACGTTGAAAAGCAAATCAAGTTACACGGCACTATTAAACGCTATGATATAGTAACTTTTAATCCAGATGGTAGTATTCATTTAATTGTAGAGTGCAAGGCAGATAGCATTAAAATCTCTCAAGACACCTTTGATCAAATTGCCCGTTATAACTTGGTACTAAAAAGCACCTTTTTGATGGTAACAAATGGTATGGATCATTATTATTGCAAGATGGATTTGCAAAACAAGCGGTATTCATTTTTAGAAACACTACCAGAGTATCAAAAATAAACCTAGTATTTTTACACCTATGAACCTAGCGATAGTCATACTCAATTATAATGGTAAAGCACTGCTGGAAGAGTTCTTGCCGAGTGTACTTGAATATTCTCAACAAGCTACCGTGTATGTTGCAGATAACGCATCTACAGATGGCAGTGTTACATATATAAAAGAACATTTCAGTAAGGTACATATTATCACTAATACCCAAAACGGAGGCTATGCCAAAGGGTATAATGATGCATTAGCGCATCTCAAAGAAGATGTTTTTGTGCTTCTAAACAGTGATGTAAAAGTCACTCAAGGTTGGCTAACTCCAATTATAGAGGCTTTTAAAGCCACTTTAAATTTGGTCGCGGTACAGCCAAAAATACTAGACTATAAAAACAAAGACTATTTTGAGTATGCTGGAGCAGGCGGAGGTTATATAGATGCTTTGGGGTATCCATATTGCAGAGGACGTATTTTTAACAACTTAGAGAAAGACACAGGACAATACAATGACTCTCGGCAAATTTTTTGGGCCAGTGGCGCCTGTTTAGCATTAAAAAAAGAAGCTTTTATTAAAGCCGGTGGGTTTGATGAAGATTTGTTTGCACACCAAGAGGAAATAGATCTGTGTTGGCGCATGCAACAACAAGGAGGCATTATACACTACACAGGAGGCTCAACGGTGTATCATCTTGGCGGAGCAACACTTGCTGTAGAGAATCCTAAAAAGACTTTTTATAATTTCAGGAACTCTCTTCTTGTGCTGTCTCTTATACACATCTCCGAGCCCACGAGACAGGCAGAAATCTC
>CAJXUG010000024.1:0-15419 GCA_913060785.1 uncultured Flavobacteriaceae bacterium
GAGATTTCTGCCTGTCTCGTGGGCTCGGAGATGTGTATAAGAGACAGGTTTTAAACAGACCTATTCGTGTGTGCGGTGTTGTTAAAAATACGGGAGCCCCAGGAGGAGGTCCTTTTTGGGTAAAAAATAAAGAAGGACAACTCTCCCTTCAAATTGTTGAGTTGTCTCAAATAGATATTTCAGACCCAAAACAAGCCTCAATTGTTGATGGAGCTACTCATTTTAACCCTGTAGATTTAGTGTGCGGCACACGAGATTATACGGGTAAGAAATACAATCTTAATCATTATGTAGATCCATTGGCTTGTTTTATTTCAGACAAAACAGTTGAGGGAGTACCAATAAAAGCTCTGGAAGCACCCGGCTTATGGAATGGTGCCATGGCACATTGGAATACTATTTTTGTAGAAGTACCACTTTTAACTTTTTGCCCCGTAAAGAATGTAAACGATTTACTACATCCATCCCATCAACCTAGCGCCTGATGGATAGTAAAAAACTTTTAAAAGAGATCTCCTTTAAAGCAGTAAAAAGTAGCGGTCCTGGTGGGCAGCACGTTAATAAAACCGCTAGTAAAGCAGTCATTAGTTTCACTATTGCTAACTCCCAGATTTTTAGCTCTCAAGAAAAACAGCGCTTACTAGAGAAATTAAAGCACCGTATTACTCAAGACGGGATACTCACCATAACCTGTAGTGAGTCTAGGAGCCAACACAGAAATAAAGCCCTAGCAATAGAGCGTCTTATATCGCTGCTTGAAAAAAGCCTCCGCGTTGCCAAGCATAGAAGAAAATCAAGACCTTCAAAAAATGCTATGGAAAAACGCATTGTCTCCAAAAAAAATCATGCACTTAAAAAGGCAAATAGAAAACCACCAACACTAGAGTAATATTTTAAATTTTGTAATAATCTATAAGTTAGTATTTTACTACTTTACTCACTACTTATTATACATCCGAGAACAATTTTTTATTTATTGTATTTTAATAGTACTAATAAAGTATCTTTGTGTTACATCTCAAAGGGGTGCTAATTAATAAAGGTTTTCAAAACTATTTTTGAAAGAACACTTTTATGTTGGCTGAGATTATACCCATAGAACCTAGAACAGGTAATGCTGTTTAGGAATTAAACGAATGCTTTTAGCGCTGTCGAGATGTGCTGTATCGAGAATATTCTTTATTGTCCTTGATTGCGCTAATTCAAAAAAACGATTATTTAACAAGAATAATTACCCCTTTTATTCGTCACAAAAAAAGTACGAATGAAATATTACGCGTTTATTTTTTTACTTAGTGCAGGAATCCTTCAGGCACAAGAAAAACTTCAAGACACTACAAAAATTCAAGCCCTTGAACAGGTTTACCTCAATGGTGTGAGGGTAGCTGCAGACTCTCCAATTACCCATAGCAACCTTACAAAACAGGACCTAGCCAAGCGAAATTTAGGACAAGACATCCCCGTGCTACTTAACTACCTACCAGGGGTAGTAACCACCAGTGATGCTGGGGCAGGAGTTGGTTACACCGGTATTAGAGTTAGAGGAAGTGACGCAACTCGTGTTAATGTTACCATTAATGGGATACCTTATAATGATAGCGAAAGCCAAGGTACTTTTTGGGTAAATCTACCAGATTTTGCCTCCTCTATAGAAAGCCTTCAACTTCAAAGAGGTGTTGGTAGCTCTACCAATGGATCAGGATCTTTTGGGGCAAGTTTAAACATCGATACAGACCGCTCCTCCAAAGAAGCCTATGCTCAAATTGCAAATAGCTACGGCTCTTTTGATACCAGAAAACACAGTGTGAAATTCTCTACAGGACTATTAAACGACCGGGTTGAAATCTCTGGAAGAGTCTCAAATATTACTAGTGATGGCTACATAGATAGAGCCTCTAGTGATTTAAAGTCTTATTTTTTGCAGGGTTCCTACAAAACCGACAATACCTTTATTAAAGCACTCGTTTTTGGTGGTAGAGAAGTTACCTACCAGTCTTGGTTTGGAATTGATGAGCAAACACTAAACACCAACCCTACCTTTAACCCAGCAGGGATGTATAGTGATGAGGACGGAACGGTTCGTTTTCACCAAAATCAAGTAGATGATTATGACCAAGATCACTACCAACTTATCTGGAATGAGCGCTATAACAACAACTGGAGCACAAGTGCTACACTTAACTATACAAAAGGAAGCGGGTTTTTTGAAGAATATAAAGAAGATGCCTCTCTTGATTTTCATGGTTTATTACCCATTACCATAGACGGAGAGACTTCTGCCGAATCTGATTTGGTGAGGCGTCGTTGGTTGGAGAATAATTTTTATGCCTTAAGCGCAAATGCAAATTATAAAGATGAAAACTGGGACACCACTACAGGTGTTTTTTACAGCTATTATCAGGGGCTTCATTTTGGAGAGGTAATTTGGGCAACTAATTTTACAGGCCCAAATTTGGGAGATCGCTATTATTCTGGAACTGGGGACAAACATGAGCTTACAGCTTTTTCTAAGGCAAGTTATAAGATAAATAATTCTTGGTCTGTTTTTGGTGATTTGCAAATGCGAATAGTTAACTACAAAACCGCTGGCTTAACCAGTGATAAAGTGAATATGGTAGTTGATGAGCAGTATGAATTTTTTAACCCAAAATTTGGTGCTAGTTACTCCCTAAACCAGGGCAATCAATTGTATGTCTCTTATGGTAGAGCAAGCAGAGAACCTAGACGTAGTGACTTTGAGCAAGGGGTCTTTACCCCAGAAATATTAGACGATTATGAACTAGGATGGCGCTTTACAGGTGAAAACAACACCTTAAGTGCCAACCTTTACTACATGGATTATAAAGACCAACTAGTACTTACCGGCCAGCTTGATGATTCTGGTGGTTTTATAAGAGAAACTAGCGGAAATAGCTATAGAGCAGGACTTGAAGTTGAGGGAGATTTCAGGGTGTTACAACAACTACATGTAAGACCAAATATAGCCTTGAGTAGCAATAAAAATAAAGATTACACAACCTCAAGAGATGGTGAGTTAGTAAATTTAGGGACGACCAATATTTCATTTTCTCCATCCTTTATTGCAGGAAATAGTATTGACTACAGCCCTACACAAAACCTTCAAGTAGCATTACTGTCAAAATATGTTGGTGAGCAATACCTTGGTAATATTGACAGTCAAACATCAAAACTGGACGCCTATTTTTTAAACGATTTTAGCGTAAATTATACCATTACAAATCTATCTTTTGCAAAATCTTTGGTTCTGCAAGGGTTGGTAAATAACATCTTTGATGTCAAGTACATTTCAAATGGATATTTTTACACCTATGACGATGATTTCTCGACCCCAGGAACTGTTACTACCATTGAAGGCGCAGGGTTTTACCCACAAGCAGGAATCAACTTTTTGGTGGGCGCTACTCTAACCTTTTAATAAAAGGGTATTACAATGTGCCATAGTGAGAAATCTAATAATAAACTAATACAACTAGTTGTATAGGTTTTGTATGGGCCAATAATAAAAACTATGTAACAACATGCATTATATTTGATACTTTAAAACACCCCTTTATGAAACCTACACCTGCTTATTTAGTTTTAGTTTTTTTATTTTTAAGTCACCTATCTTTCGCGCAGCAAATGCCCGTAGATTTTTCTGACCCTTCAGAAAATTTTTCTTTTTTTTTGGGTAGTAGCTTCTCTTTGAATACAGATCCAGAAAATCCTAGTAATACTGTTGGCCAATTTTTTAATGATGGGTCTAACTCTTGGCAAGGATTTTACCTTGATTTGCAAAGAGCCATTGATTTGGATTTTCAGAACACTATCTCTTTGTCTTTTTATGGTTTTGACACTAATGCCCATACCGTTCTAATAAAACTAGAAAATGGCCAAAACCCTGATGTTGAGGTTACTCAAAATATACCCGCTGGTGGCGGGTGGACAAACAATGTTGTTTTTGACTTTTCTCAGGCAGTATTAACCGATGGGGGTACCCCAGTAAATGCAACTGGAGAATACAGTAGATTGGTTATTTTTATAGACGGAGGGGTTTTTACTGCAGGCTCCTATTTGCTTGACAACATTGATGATGGTTCTACAGAAGTAAACCTTCACGAGATTGATGTAGCGTATACCAATTTGGTCTGGGAAGACCAGTTTGAAACTCCAGGAATTGTCAACCCATCAAAATGGCACCATCAAACCCAGGTTATTATACCAGGTGTAGGTTGGGCTAATGGAGAAGAGCAGCACTATACCAACCGTATAGATAACTCTTTTGTAGACTCTTCAGGGTTGTTACATATTGTAGCCAAGCAAGAGACCTATACAGATCAAGGTTTAACAAAAAATTACACCTCAGCTAGGTTGAATGCAAAATTTGCATTTACCTATGGTAGGATAGATGTACGAGCTAAAATTCCTGTAGGCGCAGGTACTTGGCCTGCCATTTGGACATTGGGTAAAAATATAAATGAGAATGGCGCTTATTGGGATTCACAATATGGTACAACTAGTTGGCCTGCGTGTGGTGAGATAGATATGATGGAACATGGGATATTTCCTAACCAAGACATAAACTACATCAAGAGTTCTTTACACACTCCGTGTTGTTATGCTGGTAATCCAAATGGAGGCGGTACTATTGCCTCAGATCTTGAAAATGATTTTCATGTATATTCTCTAAACTGGTCTCCAGATCAAATAACATTTTTGCTAGATGGTGTGGGTTATTACACGTACAACCCTGCTGTAAAAGATGATAGTACATGGCCATTTTATGAGGACCAATTTGTGTTATTAAACATGGCTATGGGAGGTATTGCAGGAAATATACCTTCTGGGTTTGACCAGGCTAGCATGCTAATAGATTACGTTAAAGTATATCAACAAGGCGAATTAAATATGGGTGCAAATCTTGATTTAGAGGATACCGTGAGCGTGTATCCAAACCCAGCCAGTACTGTAATTAACCTAAGTACTGACCTACCTCTTAGTAGTATAGAGGTGTATGATGTTTTTGGAAAATTACTATTTACTAAAGAAAAAGACCTTACACATATTGATGTGAAGAGGTATACCCCAGGGGTGTATTTTCTTGTAATTAACGTAAACAACCAACAGGTGGTCAAAAAAGTAATTGTTAAGTAAACAAAACGCTGCGCCTTGGGTTTAGTTTGTAATTCTCAAAGTATTTCCATCGCGGTCTATTCTATACCCTAGCATAGGGTATAAATCAGGCATAGTTTTATGTTGCCCTGTTACTATATTGTAGGTGTTATCCTCATTAGGACAAGGGCAAGTAGCCTCAATGCCATTAATTGTCATCCTTGAACAATTACTAGGGACATGGTTTGGATCGGTAATTTCATAGGCAGTAAATAAATCTTCATTCAATCTATAAACTACAATGCCGCGTATTCCTTGGCTTGTAATTATCGCAGATCCGCCAGGAAAATTAAGGTCATTGTATTGGGGAAGATTTAGGTTAATAGAGGTATTTACTTGGGGATCTATTAAATAGGGGTTGAATTGACGCAAAGAATCTTCATCGGTGCCACATCCTAATAAGGAGAAAAACAACCCAATACCAATACAAATATTTTTCATTTTCAATACCATTTTTATACTCACGAAAGTACAAAAATTACCTAACAAATATTTTTTAGTATCTTTGTATTAGAAATCCCGTCCTGTATGGGATTTTTCTATTCCTGCCTTTATTGATGTAAATCAAAACTATTTGGCAGGATTTTTTGACACATAGCCTGAAGATGAAACGTAGCTATGCAAAAACTAATTTAACAATCACACAAAATGAGTAAAGTATCATACTATACCCTAGAAGGACTAAAGAAATTAAAAGAAGAGTTAAACTACCTCAAGGATGTAGAGCGCCCAAAAGCATCTAACGATATTGGTGAGGCTAGAGATAAAGGAGATTTGAGTGAAAATGCAGAGTATGATGCTGCAAAAGAAGCCCAAGGAATGCTCGAGATGCGCATTAGTAAACTAGAAGAAGTAGTTGCAAATGCTCGTGTTATCGATGAGTCTCAACTAGACATGACTAAGGTCTTAATTCACTCAACAGTGAAAATTAAAAATACGGCCAACGGCATGCAAATGACCTACAAATTGGTGGCCCAGAGTGAGGCAGATTTAAAAACAGGCAAAATTTCTGTAGATTCTCCTATTGGTAAAGGTCTATTAGGCTGCCAGGTTGGTGATCTTGCAGATGTTGTAGTGCCTGCTGGGGTTATGAAGTTTGAAGTAATTGAAATCACTAGAGATTAATGCCTAGTATATTTACTCAAATAATCAACAAAGAAATTCCCTGCTATAAGATAGCAGAGACCGATCAGTTTATTGCCTTTTTAGACATAAACCCAAATGCCAAAGGCCATACTCTGTGCGTCCCAAAGCAAGAAATCAACAAGATTTTTGACATGCCTGAGAAGCTTTACCTTGATCTAATGCGCTTTAGTAGAGAAGTGGCAATAGCCCTTGAAAAAACAGTGCCCTGTAAACGTGTTGGCGTGAGTGTTATTGGCCTTGAAGTACCTCATGTGCATGTACATTTAATACCCTTAAATGACATGAAACAGATGACCTTTCAGCACAAAGTAACCCAAAGTGAGGGGGAGCTTAATGCCCTAGCGAAAGAGATTGCAAACAACCTAGTATAGATCTATAGCGTTGTAATAAAATACTACTGTAATAAGTGTAATACATAGTAAAGTTCCCATCAATAGTAGGTATCCAAGTTTTGTCAATTTAAGGGATGTTTGCTTGGGTTTTGCTTGTTTTTTATGATACTGATACACCCGCTCTATATCATCATTCCAGTTTACAGGATAAATGATGTTTTCACAGCTATGACAATACAGTTTTTCTGAAATATTTTTCTCTGCTCTAGTAAAGAGTTTTTTAGTGATTTGTTCTTGGGTGAAAGAAAACTCTAGACCATCATTGGCAAAACATTCAGGGCAATTATTTTTTAAACGGGCGGCGTGAAGAGGGTGTGTGGTGATCATGCGTTATCTGTAAGGGGAAGTGAGATAACAAAGGTAGTACCTTTATCCTGTACGCTTTTTAAAACTCTAATGTTTCCACTGTGGTATTGATGAACAATTCGTTTTGCCAGCGAGAGCCCTAGGCCCCAACCTCTTTTTTTTGAGGTAAAGCCAGTTGTGAAGATTTTTTTATGATACCTCTTTGGGATTCCTTTTCCAGTGTCTGAAATGTAAATGAGCGCATTTTTAAGACTTGTTTCTACAATTACTTCTATGTCTCCTTTTCCTCGCATGGCATCAATGCCATTTTTAACTAGGTTTTCTATAGTCCAACCAAACAATTGGGAGTTTAATTGTACATAAATTGGAGTGTTTGGCGTGCTAATTTTAAAATGTATCAGTTTAGAACTTCTACTTTTTAAATAATCATAGGCCAATATTGTTTCTGAGACAATGTCTGTTTTTACTAATTTTGGTTTTGAGCCCACTTTAGAAAAACGATCGGTAATGGTCTCCAAACGTTTAATGTCTTTTTCCATTTCAAGAATATACTCTGGGTTTACATTCTCACTGCGTAATATTTCTGTCCAACCTACCAAAGAGGACAGAGGTGTTCCAATTTGATGTGCCGTTTCTTTTGCCATACCAGCCCATAGTTTATTTTGTATAGAAGATTTTGCTGTTTCATTAAAGTAATATATTACCGTTACAAAAAGCATTAGTATCAAAATAAGTATGGCGGGGTAGTATTTTAATTTGTTAATTAGTGGAGAGTTACCAAAGTATACTGTCTGAAATATTTTACCCTCATATTTTAATTCAAGGGGTTTGTATTCAGATTTAAATTTTTTAATAAGCGCATCTCTTTTACTTGGAGATTTTAAAATACGCTCATCAATGTTTTTACTGTTATAGATACTATCTGCATGACTAAAACTAATCATGGGTGTTGTACTGTTGAGCCGTATTGCCTCTGTTGAAATTTTACTAATATTAGCGTTTATAAGTATTGTAGATGAAGAAACCTCTTTAAATGCTTCTGCAAAAATTTGCATTTTTTGCCGTTCATTTTCTTTTAATTCGTTAAAAAAAGCAAGTGTATTCCATAAAATAAGCCCCACAACAATAGCGGTTGCTGCTATAAAAACCCAACGAACAATAGATGTATTTTGCTGCATGAAAAGCTAGATTAAGTTGTGATAAATATAATGTAATTATGTTAATATTATTGTACAACCAAATTTTTACACCCTAGTGTAATTGCTATCTTTGTATATATGAAAACCATTGACCCAAAAGCATTAAGTACAGCAGCGTTGCACGGCTATATGCTTGGCGCTGTAACACCAAGGCCTATTGCATTTGCAAGTACTATAGACTCGGCGGGAAATGTGAATCTATCTCCTTTCAGCTTTTTTAATGTCTTTAGTGCAAACCCGCCTATCATGATATTTTCTCCTGCAAGGCGCGGTAGAGACAACACCACAAAGCACACCTATGAAAATGTACTACAAGTAAAAGAAGTGGTCATAAATATTGTAAATTATGATATTGTGCAACAAATGTCTCTCTCCAGTACAGAGTATGGCAAAGGTGTCAATGAGTTTGAGAAAGCAGGGTTAACTCCCTTGGCCTCACAAACCATTAAGCCTCCCAGAGTGGCTGAGTCTCCGGTGCAGTTTGAGTGCAGGGTAAATGAGGTAGTTTCTTTAGGAACAGAGGGGGGAGCAGGAAATCTAGTGATTTGTGAAGTACTTAAAATGCATATCAACGAAGCTGTTTTGGATGCAGATGGTACAATAGATCCCGTAAAACTGGATGCCGTTTCAAGAATGGGCGGTAATTGGTACTCAAGAGCAAAACAAGGCATGTTTGAAGTTCCTAAACCGCTATCTACTCTGGGTATTGGTTTTGACCAATTGCCTAAGGCTGTTTGTACAAGTAAATTTCTAACAGGAAATGATCTAGCCATGCTGGCCAATGTTGAGGTATTGCCAAAGGGAGCAAAGGCTATAGTACATCTAGAACAGCACGTAGCACAAGGGGCTCAAAAACGATTAGCTTTGGATGATATACAAGGTGCTTGGGAGCTGCTTATAAAACAATAAATAAAACGATTATTTCTGAAGGGAAACCAAATACTTAAAACGATATATTAATTTTTAAAGATGGCCATTAACGTGAAAAATAAAAGCGTATGATGGAAATGTAACACTATGGAAGTAGAAGGAAAAGTAAAACTAGTTGGAGAAACTCAAACTTTTGGGAGCAACGGTTTCAGAAAAAGAGAGTTAGTAATAACTACAGAAGAGCAGTACCCTCAGCACATTATGATTGAGTTTGTACAAGACAAGACAGATTTGTTGAATAGCTACGCACCGGGACAAGATGTAAAAGTAAGCATCAACCTAAGAGGGCGTGAGTGGTTAGATCCAAAAACAAATGTCACAAAATATTTCAATTCTATACAAGGTTGGAGAATCGAAGGAGCTTCTCAAGCAGCTGGAGCACCACCAATGCCACCAATGCCACCTGCAGACGCATTTGAGCCCACAAGTGATATAAACCAGGAAGATAATGACGACCTTCCTTTTTAGAGCTTAAAACGCATGTTATAAACGCCCAGTGGTCTTAACCTCTGGGCGTTTTTTTATGTGTAAAGTTCCAAAAAACGCCATAGTGATGGTGTTAAATTTGTTTATTTTTACGGCATGTCTATTACACGATCAATAGAAAATATATTTAAAAAAGTACTGCCATCTCCCTTCTCCATTGCAGTGCTGTTGACCCTTCTTACCATTTTTCTGGCTTTTTTCTTTACCAGCCCAGTTGGTGAAAACAACCATTTACTAACTATTTTATCTTACTGGGAAAAAGGAATTTGGAACAATGCCTTACTGGTATTTGCCTACCAAATGATGCTTATTTTGGTGTTAGGGCATATTTTGGTTCTAAGCAGTCCATTAAACACCCTTATTGGAAAACTCACTCAATTTGTTCATTCTACGGCAAGTGCTGTTATTTTGGTAAGCGTAACTACCATGATGGTTTCTTTTTTTAATTGGGGATTAGGACTCATTTTTGGTGCAATTTTGGCTAGAAAAGTTGCAGAGTCTGCTCAAAATAGAGGCTTTGCAATTAATTATCCTTTGGTGGGCGCCTCTGGATATGTAGGGCTCATGATTTGGCACGGTGGTATTAGCGGCTCTGCACCATTAAAAGTTGCAGAGAGTGGCCATATACAGGGCATAATGTCTGGCCTTAGTGATTCAACTATAATGGCCCAACTCCCAGATAGTATTGCCTTTGACCAAACGGTATTAAGCACCTTCAACTTAAGTCTATTTGCTATTTTACTTGTCTTGGTGCCAACTCTTTTGTTTTTTATTGCAAAAAGAGCACCTACAACTCCAACCAATTTGCCAATTTACAGCCCTGAAAATTCAACCAAAACACACCTTAAGGGTGCAGAAAAACTAGACCAATCTAATGTCTTGGGTATTGGTTTTGGTCTTTTGGTTATGGTAGCCTTCTTTTATAGGTATTGGGATGCTTTAGGATCCCTCTCCATTACTCCAAATTTGTTAAACTTTTTTATGTTGGGCTTGGCCTTTTTGCTGCATAAAAATTTTAAAAACTTTCTTCATGCCCTAGAAGAAGCCATTAAAGGAGCAACAGGTATTTTAATTCAATTTCCGCTGTATTTTGGTATCATGGGTATTATGAGAGAGAGCGGTATGGTAGTTGATATTTCAGACTTTTTTGTGTCTATCTCTACCACACAAACCCTCCCAATTTTTACTTTTATAAGTGCAGGGTTGGTAAATATATTTGTACCAAGTGGAGGTGGGCAATGGGCCATACAGGGTCCTATTGTTATAGAATCTGCAATAAAACTAGGGGTTGGCTTGCCAAAAGCAATTATGGCCTTGTCTTACGGAGATCAAATCACCAATATGTTGCAACCTTTTTGGGCGTTACCCTTGTTAGGGATTACAAAACTAAAAGCCAGAGAGATTTTGCCCTATACCCTTTTATTGATGCTTCTTGGTAGTATTGTTTATATAGTAGGGCTGTTGCTGGTATGATGCATGTACTAGATCATACACATTGGTTTCCAGAGGCTAATACCGCAGATCACAACGGCATTGTGGCCCTTGGAGGTGATTTATCTCCCCAGCGCGTTTTATTGGCTTACAAACAGGGTATATTTCCGTGGTTTTCTGAGGATGAGCCTATACTTTGGTGGAGTCCAGACCCTAGAATGGTGTTGTTTCCAAAAGAGTTTAAACTTTCAAAATCACTTAAAAAAACACTACGAACAACTTCCTACAAGGTTACTTTTAACACAGCTTTTGAGGCCGTGATAGAGGCCTGCGCCCAGGTACAACGAGAGGGGCAACAAGGCACCTGGATTAGCCAGCAAATGAAACAAACTTATTTGGAGCTGCATCGTCAAAAAAGTGCAATATCTATAGAGGTTTGGGACGGTGATATACTCGTTGGAGGCTTATATGGTATAGATTTGCCTGGAAAGAAGCTCTTCAGTGGAGAGAGTATGTTTAGTTTAAAAACAGACGCCTCAAAAATTGCTTTTGCTCATTTGGTGGCTTGGAGTATTACACAAAACTACACCTTGATAGACTGTCAGGTATATACCAAACATCTGGAGAGTTTAGGAGCCAGAGAGATAGACAGAGCGTTATTTCTCTCTTACCTTGCCCAATAATCTGAGATTGGAATTTTAAATCTCACATAAATATCCTTACTACTATTGTAATTCATAAAAGTTTCAGACTTTTATAAAAAATTACGAATGAAAATATTTTTACACAGATACATAGCCCTAGGGCTACTCTTTGCAACCACACTTGTAAGTGCACAGTTGCCAAAGGGGTTCACTGAAACTGAAAAACAAATAATTTCAGACTATCAGTTCGCAAAATATACCATGACGCCTCCTCCCAGTGTTCCTGTTAGGGCAGCTGCAGAGTGGGAAGAAATAGAATATTTGGTCATTACTTGGCAGGCAAACTATGATGGAATTTTAACTCAAATTGTAGCCGCTGGAGTTCAAGAATGTAAGGTTGTTATTACAACTCAAAACCAAAATGCGGTTACAAACACACTCACTAGTGCTGGAATAGATTTAACCAATGTTATATTCATGGATAGAGATTGGGATAGCATCTGGATACGTGATTATGCCGGAAATACAATTTATGAAAATGAAGTAGGAGACAGAGCACTTACAGATTGGATATACAATAGACCCAGACCCAATGATGATACAGTACCCTTTGGCCATGCTATGCTTTTTGATATTCCGTTGTATGTAACAGATACGGCTCCTAATGATTTGGTAAACACAGGTGGAAATTACATGAGTGATGGACTGGGAAATGCCTTTGCCTCTGAGCTAATACTTGAAGAAAACGAAGCGGGAAACCCCTATAATGTTTCTGCCAAAACAGAAGCCCAAATAGATCAAATCATGGAAGATTATATGGGTATCCAGAATTATATAAAAATGCAGGCCCTCCCCTATGATGTAATCAACCACATCGATATGCATATGAAACTTATCGATGAGCAAACCCTTGTGGTGAGCAGATATCCACAAGGGGTTGCAGACGGCCCGCAGATAGAAGCAAATATCCAAGAGGTTCTGGACAATGAGGTTTCTGCCTTCGGGACTCCTTACAAAGTTAACTGGATTGATGCGCCGCCAAGTACCAGTGGCAATTACCCAGACAATGGAGGATATTATAGAACGTACACCAATGCAGTATTTGTTAATAAAACAATATTAGTGCCAACCTACAGGCCAAGTGTAGACAACCCCGCCCTAGCTCAGTGGCGTGATTTAATGCCAGGATACAATGTTGTTGGGATAGATGTAGATAATCAAGGAGAGAATTTAATTTCCTCCTTGGGTGCTATTCATTGCATCACCCATTCTATTGGTGTTGAAGACCCTCTTTGGATTGTACATCAAGCCATACCCACTGCCCCAGAAAACACCAGCATTACCATAGAGGCAAGTATAAAACACAATAGCGGTATAGCAAATGCCTCTGTTTTTTACAGAGAAGTGGGCACTACTACCTACCAACAAGCAGCTATGAGTTTAACCAGTAATGATATCTGGAGCTCAGATATTACGGTGCAAACAACAAATGTTGAGTATTATATATGGGCTCAGGCAACTTCTGGAAAAACTCTAACTAGACCTATTGTTGCCCCACAAGGCTATTGGACCATACAAGTGGGTGAATTAGCAGCCGCAGATTTTAAATTACAGACTATTACTGGGCCTTTTCCAAACCCGGCTAGAGAGAGTGTTAGTTTTAAATTTAAAGATGTAGCAGGAACCCTTAGAGTAACAATTACCAATATTCTTGGCCAAGAGCTTTACAACAAGCAAGTAAACCAAGCAAACGGGACTCTTACTCTTGAGCTGCAAGATAGCTGGAGAGGCGCATTATTTGCGACCTTTACAGGGTCCTTTGGAAGCACTACAAAGAAAATAATAAAGTTGTAAACTTCTCTTAAAAACCCTTGGTGTTATTAAGTAACAAATTTTTTATATTTTTGACGCCCTAGTATTATTTAATATCTAACGCAAACCAATTTTTACAATAAACCACATGAAGTCATTTACATTAGTAGCCCTACTTTTTTTATTTTCTTTAAGTACCACTGTAACAGCTCAAACTACTGCAATAGAAAAGACAGATGTCAACAAAGACATTGATCTAATGAGAGTCTATGAGCAGTATGTAAAAGATGGGTACGGAACTCCCGCTGTATATAAAAAGTTAGCAGACGGTCATTATTTTAAAAATGATTATACCACCGCAAAAAAATGGCTTGAAGCATTATTACAAGCCGATGCCTCTACCCCTAAAATGTATATAAATAGGTATATACAGACCTTGCGCGCGCTAGATATAGACACTGCCAATAACAAATACCTTACTCTTCAAAAGAGGAACCTTTAAAAATATCCAAAAGGGGTATAAAAAAAGGTAATTGCTCTATCTAGAGCAATTACCTTTTTTTTTAATATAAAATTATTTTATTGTTTGATAAACTTTATTGTTTTGCTAGCTGTATCTGTTTTTAAGCTTACAAAATAAACACCCGTATTTAAGTTAGATGTTTCAACAGAGAAGTTAGTTGCCTGTGGAGAGGCATTCTTTACAATTTGTCCAAGTGTATTGTAAATTGCAACATCTGTAATTTGCTTATCTGACTGGATAGTTATATTTTGAGTTGTTGGGTTTGGGAAAAGCGAAGCATTAATAGTAGTAAAGTCACTAACCGATAATGTGTTGCTTGTTACAACAACGCTTCCTAAAGATGCCTCATCTGCAGGGTTTGCATTTATTCCTGCTACTCCAAAACCATACTGAACAAAAGTATCTTCATCCCCAATATCGTCAAAGGTAAAAGAGAATTCAGTTCCAGCTTCTTCTAAAGATGCGTACACATCTTTGAGAACAGTAAAGTCACTATTAAAAACTTTGATAAATGCATATGTAAGATAATCTGTTAAAAACATTGTTGAATTTACTGTATTGCCAGCGGCTAATTCTGCAACAATCGCTGCGCCAGTTACATCAGAAACCATTAATACAGGAATAGTCACCTGATCTCCAAAATCACCACCCGCCATTACAATAGGAGCACCTTCAACATTATTAATCACAACAACAGCAATAGCACCTGCATTTTGTGCTACCAATGCCTTAAAGCCAAATTCACATGTTCCTCTTCTAATTACTGCAATTTTTCCTGCTAAATCACCAGAATTAGTAACTGGTTCACAGCCATCGTTGGGATCTGGATCACTTCCCTCATCAAGTAAAAGAACTAAATCTTCAGTTATTCCATCAGTTGTAAATGCTCCTCCAAAATCTGCAGGTACTGATTGGTGCTGCCCTAGTAGCGGCCCATTATTTACATTAAAGACAACATATCCATTATCTTGAAGTGTATTTTCCTGGACAGTACCTTCAAAAGTAAGTGGGCTACCAACTAATTCGGTGCTCTGAACATAGGTTTCCATGAGCATGAATTTAGCGCCAAGCAATGATGTTTGATTCACCCAAAATGGATCAGCTGGACTATCACCGTAGGTGTTGAAATTAGGATGCAAACTCATAGTGTTATTTGCAGGATCTACTATGGTTTGTAATTCTGGCACTCCCCAAGGTTGTCCAAATACAAAACTACCATCTAGGTTTAATACAGTTGCGTAGCCAAGTTGCTCTGCACTTGCATCTACTGTAACTGTGTTTTGTGCGATACCCATAAAAGCAAAGCAGAAAACTAATGCGATTGTGAAATAATTTTTTTTCATGATTTTAAAGTTTTAGTTAATAGATAGTTACATTT
>CAJXUG010000025.1:0-15405 GCA_913060785.1 uncultured Flavobacteriaceae bacterium
CGAGATTTCTGCCTGTCTCGTGGGCTCGGAGATGTGTATAAGAGACAGCGTTTTAGCTTTACTATTGAGGAAGAAATCCCAAAAAATGTACCTTTAGTAATTGTATCTAATCATCAAACCACTTGGGATATCCCATCTATTATTTGGCATCTAAGAAAATTGCACCCTGCTTTTATTGCTAAAAAAGAACTTGGCAAAGGCATCCCTTCCATATCCTATAACCTAACCCATGGAGCCTCAATACTTATAGATAGAAAAAAACCATTACAGGCCACCCAGCAAATCATCGATTTAGGCCAATACGCCGCAAAAAATAATAGAAGTGTTGTCATCTTTCCTGAAGGAACTAGAAGTAAAGACGGAACTCCCAGAGCCTTCAAAGCCCGAGGGTTAAAAACCCTTTTTGAGCAAATGCCAGGGGGATATGTGTTACCAATTACAGTGAATAATTCTTGGAAATTACAGCGCTACGGATTCTTCCCAATGGGCTTGGGTGTACACTTAAAACACCATGTGCATCCTGCAATAAAAATTTCAGATCACACCCCGCAAGAACTTGTCATTGCTACAGAGCAAATCATTACAAAAAATATTATCACAAAATAATTACTTGTTTACAAAGCGGTCTATAGTTACTTTGTTTTGAAGATCTTTCATGGCAATAATCTTAGTGTTTTTTGTCTGGGTCGGCAGTCCATAATCTTGAAATACCGTATATTTTAAATACGTAGGGTTTTTAGGTCTTTCGGTAGATAAAAATTCCATATTAACAATCCAAGGCCCCGTTTGGGCGTCATCAATAATGTGCTCTTTTATAGCATACCCTTGAGAAACCTCTTCTTGAAGTAAACTTTTTGATTCAAACCTGGTGTGTGTCCAGTTAAAAAACTTGCGCTCTGGACTTACAAACTGAACATCAAAATCTACGTCAGGCTGCGTCCATTCAAAGACAATTCTAATGTCTTTTTTAAAATTAAGACTTAGCAGCTCATTAGGCAATTTTTCAAAGGATACTTTGTTTTTATGAAAGGCAAGTAAATGCTTAAGCTCATTATAGGCTAATTCTTGTATGCCAGAGCAGTCTACATTAGGTATGGTGTTGTATACAATTTGGTATAGTAAAGTAAGGGCCAGTTCATAATCTCCTGCGGCCTCATAGGCCAAGGCAAGATCTCTATAGCTTTGAGAGCTATCTGGTCTTAAGGCTAGTATCCTGTTGTAGATGTTTACTACTTTTTTATACGCTCCTCTGCCTTCAAGGATAAAAGCATAAGCCTTTAATGCTTTGATATTGTTAGGGGCCAAAGAGGCAATAGTAGAGAGTATTTCAAAAGAATATTCTTTGTCCCATTTCAAGAAATATTCAGAAGATTCAATATAAAAAGGAATGGTGGTGTTGGTCTTTTCTTGTTTTTTAAAAATGGCTTTTGCCTGGGCTAATGTAGTGGCCTTTTCTAGGGCACTAAGGGTAGTAGATTTGTTGTTTACAGTTGCCAAAGAAGGCACTGTTTCAACATACTCGTTGCCTTTAACCTGCAATGATTTTATTTTCTCTTTCGTTGACACATTGTTTCCTTTGCCCAATTTTGTGACAATAAAGATTATACCTCCAGAACCTAATTGCCCGTAACGCAAAGTGGCAGTTAATCCTTTTAGTAGTTTTATAGATGAAATTTCACTTGGACTCAAAGAGTTGAGTATGCTTTGGTCTAACAGTGCGCCATCCAAAACAACTCTTGGAGCCTGTGATGTGATGGTTCTATTTCGAGTAAAAAGTATGGATTGATTAAATCCAGGCATACCAAATATTTCTACCCCTGGCATTTTTCTCAAAATATCAAAAACCGTAATATCTGTGTCTCTAATATCCTCTTCTGTTATTTCCTGACCAGTACTATAGCCTAAAGATTTTGTGTTTTTTCTGCCATAGGCTGTTTCTACAAATTCATCTTTTGATTTTTTTTGCCCTTTAATTACCACCTCATCTAGAAGTTGGCCGTCATAGTCAAGTTTGATTTTCATTGGAGTGTCCCGTTGTATGATAAGCTCTTTATACTCCATGGCAAATGAACTTACTTCCAATACCGTATCATCTTGGGTAACCTTGATAGAAAACTCTCCCTTTTGGTTAGTTACCACCTCGTTAAATGTGTTTTTTACAGTTACCGTAGCTCCTTGAATGGGGCCATCTGCGCTTTTAACAACACCAGTAACAACTGTTTTTTGCTGAGCTAAGAGCACAGATGTGCTTAAAAACAGACATACTAGAATAAAAAATTTTGTACCTGAATTAAAAACACTTCTCATAGCTTTGGTTTGGTTGTAATTAAAATTACCGATATTTATATTTAGACGACAAAGAGACCTATTTGTTTCAATTTTTGGCGTCAATTTTCTGTTAATAATCTTAATAAACGCTATCACTCACATACTATGCCAAAAAACACCTTGCCATTTGATGTTCTAATTACCAACACAACTGCCTTTGTAAAGCAAGAATTAAAAGGTGCTGAAGGCGGTCATGACTGGTTTCATGTGCAGCGAGTGTACAAAAATGCGATTTTAATTTCTGAAAATGAAAACGCAAATAAGACCATCGTAGCGCTAGGGGCATTACTTCATGATATTGCAGACAGTAAATTTCATGATGGAGATGAATCTATAGGGCCTAGAAAAGCAAAAGCATTTTTACAAACCCAAGGGGTCTCTCAAGACGCGATCACACAGGTTATAAAAATAATCGAAAACGTTTCTTTTAAAGGAGGAAATACCATTAAAACATTTCACTCTAAGGAGCTGGAGGTACTACAAGATGCAGATCGTCTAGATGCAATAGGAGCCATCGGTATTGCGCGCACCTTTAACTATGGAGGGTTTAAAAATAGAGCCATCTATGATCCGTCAATAAAGCCAGATTTAAATATGAGCGTTGCTCAATATAAAGCCTCTAAGGCTCCTACCATAAATCATTTTTATGAAAAACTACTGCTATTAAAAGATAAAATGAATACTGTTTCAGGCAAAAAAATTGCCCAAGAGCGCCATGAGTTTATGGAAAAATTTCTAGAACAGTTCTACCAAGAGTGGAGTGGTGAAAAGTAATTTTTACACTTTATTTCCCTGGAAAAACAGGTTTTCTTTTCCCTAAAAAGGCCTTTGTTCCTTCTTTAAAATCTTCGGTGCCAAAACATTTTCCAAATTCTGATATCTCAGCGTCAAAACCATTTTTTCCGTCCTCAAAACCTGCATTTACTGCCTTAATTGCAGCTGCAATTGCCACAGAAGAATTGCGTGCTATTTTACTTGCTATTTTTTGAGCAAGAACAAGCAGCTCGTCTTGAGGAGTAACATGATTTACCAAGCCATATTCATAGGCCTTTGCTGCATCTATCATACCTGCAGTCATGATAAGCTCCATGGCGCGTCCTTTACCAATTAATTGAGGCAAACGCTGTGTACCGCCATAGCCAGGAATAACCCCTAAAGAAACCTCAGGAAGGCCCATCTTTGCCGAGTCACTAGCAACTCTAAAGTGTGCAGCCATTGCCAACTCCAAACCGCCTCCTAAAGCAAATCCATTTACAGCGGCAATTACTGGTGTTTGCAGGTTTGCAATAAAATCAAACAACAACGCTTGTCCTTGAGCGGCCAAATTTTCTCCCTGTGCAACAGAAAAATCTGCAAACTCACTAATATCTGCGCCAGCAACAAAAGCTTTATCTCCACTTCCGGTAATGATAATTACTTTGGTTTGTGTATCTGCATCTGCCCTCTCAAAAGCGGTGTGAAGCTCTTCTATGGTTTGACTATTTAAAGCATTTAACTTTGAAGGCCTGTTAATGGTTATGGTGGTAATACCACTTTGGCTTTGGGATAGAATATTTGTGTAACTCATAATGTATTAGTGTATAATAGCGTCGTAAAAATACTAAAATTGATTAGGGTAAGGCAGGAATTGATACTTTAAAAATTGTGTTTTGGTCCTGGGAGGACATCAGTGAAATACTGCCGCCATAGGCCTCTACAATACTCTTAACCATTGCTAGACCCAGACCCATACCACTGTTTTTTGTAGTAAACTTAGGCTCAAAAACCTTGTCTTTATTGTCCTTGGAAATACCAATACCATTATCCTCAACGGTGATTACAGCAAAGCGATCTTCCATAAAAACGCGTACATCAATTCTTGGGTTTTCTTGTATAGATTGCTCCAAGGCTTGAGAGCTGTTTTTAACTAGATTATTAATTACCCGTATGAGCTGAGAACGATCAAATCTGGCCATTATTTGATCCTGCCCGGGGGTAAAGTGAATATACTCCTCATTAAAAATATCGAGCGCCAGTTTGGTGATTTTTACCACATTTAAGGTCTCGTCTTTTTGGGCTGGCATCTGAGCGTAGTTTGAAAAAGCAGAAGCAATCGAGCTCATCGTATCAATTTGTTCTATAAGGGTATTGCTGTACTCCTTTATTTTTTCATTAATATCTGGCAGAGTAGCATCAAATTTTCTCTGAAAACTCTGTACGGTGAGCCTCATGGGGGTCAAGGGGTTTTTAATCTCGTGGGCAACTTGTTTTGCCATTTCTCGCCACGCAGCTTCTCGCTCACTTGCAGCCAATTGAGCGGCACTAACCTCTAGCTCATCAATCATACCATTGTAGGCCTTTACTAGGTTTGTGATTTCTGCAGTTGTGTTCTGTGAAACATCAATGCGCTTATTGCGCTTGTCTAGCCTGGTGTCAATGATTTTTTGAGAAATTATATTGAGTGACTTTGTGATATACTTTGATAAAAAGTAAGCCAATAGTATGGCAATGCCCAACATAAGTAAATAAGCAACTGCCAATCTAGAAAGGCTCTCTTTTAACTCATCTTTTATAAACCCATCTTCTTCAATATAAGATAAATTTAAAATAGCCAATGGCTCTAGGTTACTGTCTGTAATAAAGCTATAAGAAGATTGATAATTTTGATTTGCCGCTTTAAATTCTTCAATAAAGGTTTTCTCAGAAGAGTTTAGTAAGGCATCTAGCACATAGGCTTGCAAATTTTTGCTTACAGTATCTTTGCCAATAGAGTTTTTAGATTTTTTAAGCAACCCTCCCTGCAAGTCATAGAAGCTTAGCTCCAGGTTGTGGATGCGATTAATTTCATAAATCTCATCTTTAAAAATAAGAGGAATATACTTTGTTTGTATTGGGTAAGAGGCATCATTAAGTACATAACTAATATGCTTTTTAATATTTTGCTGTTTTCGCTCTAGCCTATCGTGGTGGTAATCTTCTGCCTCTTCTCGGTACTGATATACCGTTACGGCAGCAATCAAAATAGAGGCCAATACCACAAGTATTAACATGGATAAAAAGATTCTATTTCGCAGTGATTGTGTGTAAAACTTCAAGAGTGCTAGTTGTAAAATGTTATGGCAATCGAAAGATAACAATAATTAGACCGCTTTTATATAAACACGTATAATTACAAGCCTAAAATTTTTGTAAACAAATGGCTTAACGCTCTCGTATGTGTTTATATAACTTAAACCCAAGCATCAGCAGTAGGGCAAAAACAATGATACCAATGGTACCATAAATCCAACTCACGGCGTTCTTTAAAATCACCAAAAACACCACTGCAAAGAGTATAAAGGTAGCCCCTTCGTTAAAAATACGCATAAAGTTTCCAGAGTGTTTTATCCTGTCATGCTGCAAGTCTTTAAAGATAAGATGGCACTTTATATGGTAGCAAATAAGCGCCACCACAAAGCCTAGTTTAACCTGCATCCAAGGCTCTTGTATATAAAAAGGGCGTAGCGCCAGAAGCCAAATTGCAAACCCAACTGCCAAAAACAACGAAGGCCAAGTAATTATGTACCACAACCGCTTTGCCATAATCTTGAGTTGATCTCCTAGAATTTCTTTTGCAGGAGACGCTTTTTGATAGGCCTCTATTTGATACACAAATAAACGCACAATATAAAATAACCCAGCAAACCAGGTGATCACAAAAATTAAGTGCAGAGATTTAATATAATCGTATTCCATGATACAAAGCTAAGAGAAGTGTTCAGTTATTCTTCTATGAATAAATAATTAAGTTGGTTTTGGTTAAAGGCAGCATTAAAGGTTTTTATTTCTCCAGCAATAAGCGCATCTAGTTTTCCCAATTCTGCAAGTATGGCAGCAGTTAATACATCTTTAACGGCAATATCTTGGCTTGTAGGCGGAAAATCATCCATGCCTACCAAACTGTTTAAATGCGCTAGTTTATTGGTTAGCCTAATAGGAAAATTTAAAGGATCTTGCCCACTTTTGTTTTTGGTTTGATACAACGCTTTTTCTATGTCACTAAACTGCTGGCTTAAGCTATCTGCTTTTTCAACCAACGCCTGTACGGCCTCATTGCTTTTGTATTGCTTTTTAAAGGCCTTTAATTGAGTATTAATAGCGCGTATTTTTTCTATTGAGGTATGCGCTTTATCTACAGTAGTATTTACATCTGTGATAAAATCAAATTGCTTTTGCATGCCTGCCCTGTCTGTCTCTGCATTTTTATCAGCCAAGACACTAAACGTTTTTGTTTGCGGGTCTTGCCCCGCAACCTCAAGAACTACTTTGTATTGTCCTGGAACGGCCTGTGGCGCACTAGTGCTTGCCCACCATAAAATCATGCCGGGAAGTCGTTTAGCTCCCTTTCCGCGCATATTCCAAGAGTGGTAATTAGCGCCCCCGGTAACGCTAAGGGCATCAATGTTTTTAGTTTTATCTGGACTAGTGCTAAACTTTTTAATAGTATCATTTGCCATAGAGAGATAGCTCAATGTTACTTTTTTATCTTCACTATTTGCAAGGTTAAAATAGGTCATCACACCGCTTGGGTGGTTGGTCCCCTCTGTCAAAGAGCCTGCTCTTGAGCCTCCGCCCATTCTGTAAGTATCTTTAGGGGTAAATAAATACGTGCCTTTATTTTTTGCATTGGCTAGTTGGTGCAGCACGCTTAAATCATCTACAATCCAAAGGCTTCTCCCTTGGGTAGCCACTATTAAATTTCCGTCTTTAATGGTTAGGTCTGTGATAGGTACTATGGGTAAGTTGAGTTGAAATTCTTGCCAAGAATCACCATCATTAAAAGAAATATACATGCCCGTTTCTGTACCTGCATACAAGAGTCCTTTTTGATTTGGATCTTCTCTTACCACTCTTGTAAAGTGCTCTTTGTTAATTCCTTTTGTAATTTTTTCCCAAGAAGCTCCATAATCTGTGGTTTTATACAAATAGGGATTAAAATCTCCCGTCTTGTATTTGGTTGCTGCCACATAGCACGTTGCTGGGTCAAAAACAGAAGGTTCAATGCTGTTTATCATCATCCACTCTGGCATGCCTTTAGGGGTAACATTGCTCCAGTCTTTACCGCCATTTTTAGAGACATGGATAAGCCCATCATCACTTCCAGTCCAGAGCAGTCCTTCTGTTAAGGGGCTCTCTGCTGCTGCAAAAATGGTACAGTAATATTCTACAGAGGTGTTGTCTTGGGTAATAGGCCCTCCAGAAGATTTCTGTTTCTCTGGGTCATTTCTTGTTAAATCTGGGCTTAACAAATCCCAGCTTTCTCCCTGATTGGTTGTTGCGTGCAGGTGGTTGGAGGCGGTGTATAATTTCTTTGGGTTATGAGGAGAAAAGAAAATAGGAAAATTCCATTGAAATCTATACTTCATGTCCTCAACACCGTGCCCCATTGGGTTATCTGGCCAAACGCTAATGCTGCGTACCGTATTTTTTTGATGGTTATACCGCGTTAAAAAACCATCATAACTTCCACCATAAACAATATCATTATTCAGTGGGTCTACAGCAATATGTGCGCTTTCTCCACCTGCGGTGGCTTCCCAGTTGTCTTCTCCAATACTACGGCCTTCTGTGCGGTGTGCAATACGTATGGTGCTATTGTCCTGTTGGGCGGCATATATCCTGTAAGGAAATGCATTGTCTGTGGTTACCCTATAAAATTGTGAGGTGGGTTGGTTGTAATACGTGCTCCAGGTCTGGGCGCCATCATAGGTTATTTGTGCGCCACCATCATCTCCAATGATCATTCTGTTAGGATCCTCTGGGGCTATCCACAAATCGTGGTGATCTCCATGAGGGGCGTTATAGGTGCTGTAGGTTTTTCCGCCGTCTGTACTTTTATGGTAGCGTACGTTTAAAACATACATAATATCCTGGTCTTTAGGATCTGCATAAATACGGGTATAATACCATGCACGTTGGCGTAATTTACGCTCGTCATTAATTTTAGTCCAAGAATCTCCTCCGTCATCACTTCTATATACGCCGCCTTGTTTTTCGTTTTCTACAATAGCCCAAACCCTCTGGCTATTTGCTGGAGATACCGTTACACCAATAATTCCTAGGGTACCTTCTGCAAAGCCCTGGTGGGTTGAAATCTCTTTCCAAGTTTCGCCGCTGTCTTCACTTTTCCAAAGAGCAGAACCATCACCACCACTACTAAGGCTGTAAGGAGTTCTTTTTACATTCCAGGTAGAGGCGTACAAAATTCTTGGATTGTTTGGGTCCATAATTAAATCTACCGCTCCTGCATTTTCATTGGCAAATAACGTTTTTCGCCAAGTGGTACCTCCATCTGTACTTTTATAAATACCACGCTCTTGAGTTGGTTTGTAGATGTTTCCCATAACGGCTGCATACACCGTATTATAATCTGTGGGGTGTACTACTATTCTTGGTATATGACGTGAATCTTTAAGACCCGCTTGTGCCCAGGTTTTTCCTGCATTCTCTGACTTCCAAATACCGTAGCCCGAAGACACATTGCCACGGACGGTCTTCTCTCCGCCACCTACATAAATTACATTGGCATCACTTTGGGCAACTTCTATGGCTCCAATAGAGCCTCCAAAATAGCCATCGCTTATATTTTTCCAACTTCTTCCTCCGTTTTTGGTTTCCCAAACACCACCACCTGCGGCGCCAAAATAGTATAAATTTGGTTTGCCTGTAACGCCTGTTACAGCAGCGCTTCTACCTCCTCTAAAAGGACCAACAAGACGATACTCTAAAGCGTCATAAAGCGCCTGGTCATACTCTTGGGCTACTAGGGGTTGATTGTGGAGGCTAAAAAAAGTAACTGCAATAAGCAGTAAAGTTGTTTTAATTGCTTTCATAACTTATTTTTTGGAAATTAAAGATACCTAAAAAAACTATGTTTTTGTTAAATCGTGTTTGATGGCGCGCCTTAAAAAATAGCCCGTTACCAGTGTAGAACAAACATCTGCTATAGGGAATGAAACCCAAACACCCCAAACGCCAAAATAGGTAGGTAGTATTAAAATTAACGGGATTAAGAAAAATCCTTGTTTTGTTAAACTTAGCAATAATGCCGGTGTAACCCTCCCTATGGCTTGAAAGTAAGAGCACCCAATGAGTTGTATTACAATAACGGGCGTGGCTGCAAACACCCAGCGCAGTGCATTAGGCGTTCTTTCTAGAAGGGCTATGTTGTCTCTAATATTGTTGGCTTCTATAGCTTTGTCGCTAATAAAAACGCCCACAAAAGATTCTGCAAAAAGCATGATAAGGGTAAAAATAAGCAGCGCCAATATCCCTGAATATTTAATAGAGATGTTAATGGCCTCTCGCACCCTTTGCAATTTTTTAGCGCCATAATTGTATCCTGCAATAGGCATAAAACCTTGGTTTACTCCAATAACAGGAAACAGCGCAAACATAAGTGCCCTACTTATAATACCATAACTAGCTACATCAATAGCATCTCCCACTCTAATGAGTATGTTGTTTATTAAAATAGTTAACACTGCAATAACCCCTTGTCTGGCTAGGGTGACAAAACTAAGACCGCTAATTTCTTTTACAACTGTATTGTTTAATAAAAAACTTTGTAGCGTGAGACGAAGCTCACTTTTAAAGACAAAAAACCACAAAATAAAGCTAAAGCAAATACCATAACTAATAAAAGTGGCCCAGGCAGCTCCTTCCATGCCCATACCCAAGACATTAATTAAAAGATAATCCATACCTATGTTTCCTACCGCAGGAAGCATCATGGCATACATCGCAAATTTTGGTTTGCCCTCTGCACGTATCACGCTATTACCCATCATGCACATGGCTAGCATAACAATACCATACAACACAATACGGTAATAGGTTAATGCCAAGTCTCTAAAGCTATCATCTGCGCCAAAAAAGTTAATGAGGGTATCCTGGAAAAGCAGCCCCAGCACCGCTAATAGCCCGGAAGACAAAAAGGTCAAGGTGCTCATGTTTCCAAATACACGAAGCGCCTTGGTTTCTTGCCCAGCACCCAGTGCGCGAGACAAAACAGAACTTCCACCTATACCAATGGCAAGACCCAGTGCTGCTATAAAAAAAGTGATAGGGATAACAACTGTAATGGCAGAAATTGCCAATGGGCCAATCCAACGCCCCACAAAAATGGTGTCCACAATCATGTTTAATGACATGACTAAAATACCAATAGAGGCAGGAACTGCTTGTTTTATTAGCAGGCTGCTAATAGGTTTAGTTCCTAATGAATCTGAGTTTTTTTTCAAGGATTTATGTTTCTCTTTATGGAGCGTTTATGCAATGGCGGTATCCGTATTTACCGCTTGCCAGTCTTCAACCCAATTGGCTAGTAACTGCGCAAAAGAGTCTCTATCATTTAAACACGGTATGGTGTTAAATTCTTTTCCACCAACTTCGTGAAAAATCTCTTCTCCCTCCATGGCTATTTCTTCTAGTGTTTCTAAACAATCACTCACAAAGGCCGGAGTAACTACCGCCATTTTTTTAAGCCCCTCTTTACCCATACGCTCTATTGTTCTGTCTGTATAGGGCTGTAACCATGGGTCAAAACCAAGACGAGATTGAAAGGTGGTAGAATAGGTGCCGCGTTCTAGTTTTAAGTATTTAGCTACATTAACGGTAGTAATTTCACATTGATGTCTGTAACAAAACTCATGTTGTTTGGAGCCTTTTTTAAAGCAACACTTTCCATCCATTTTACAGGCGCCACTAGTGATGTCACTTTTTCTTATATGACGCTCAGGAACCCCGTGATAGCTGAAAAGTAAATGCTCATAATCTAAAGTTTTAAGCTGCTCTCCAATACTTTCTGCAAGGACTTTAATGTAGTCTTGTTTATGATAAAAAGCAGTGGTGCGTGTAATGGTTACTTCTGGAAAATGGGCGGAAACCAACTCATCAACTTTTACATCAATGGTCTCTGTGGTGGCCATCGCAAATTGAGGATATAACGGGATGGTTTTAATTTCTGTACACCCTTTATCAACGAGTTCTTGTAATCCTTTTTTAAGGGTCATTGAGCCGTAACGCATCGCAAGGGCTACAGGAATATTTACTTTTTCTTGCACCTTTTTTTGCAGGCGCTCAGATAGCACAATAAGCGGAGAGCCTTCTTCCCACCAAATTTTCGCATAAGCCGCCGCAGATTTTTTAGGTCTTGTATTTAAAACAATACCTCTTACAAGTAATATTCTTGCCCATCTAGGCACGTCAATAACACGCTCATCCATCAAGAACTCACCCAAATATTTTTTTACATCTTTAGGATCTGTACTATCTGGTGATCCTAGGTTTACTAAAAGAACTCCTTTCATAAAATTTCTTAAATAACTTCTCAAGACTAAAGCGTGAGACTGTTTAAATTTTTTAATACTGTAGCGTTAAAAAACCACTACAAACACCTATATATTTTGACTTTAAACAAAAATAACTTTAAAATGTGGGTTCTTAAATTTAGGCAGAGTAGATTAACATAATAATAAGAAAATGTATGCTCTCGCGGCGTTAAATTAAAGTAACCCTAATCATTTTTAAAGCTTATGCCCCCTGAGCCACAATAAACTTTTTAGGGGTTGTGCCAAATTTTTTCTTAAAGGCTGCTATAAAATGACTTGCTGTTGAATAGCCAACTTTAAGGCCAACTTCGTTGACATTATGAGAACCCGAGGCCAATAGTTGCCGGGCAACTTCCATCTTATAATCAAACAAAAAAGCAAATACAGGATCTCCATAAATTTGCTTGAACCCCTCTTTTAATTTATTAATGGGAAGCTGTATTTCATCTGCCAACTCCTGAAGGGTTGGGGGTTCTGCCATGCGGGCAATAATAATTTGTTTGGCTTTTTTAATTTTAACAACATTTAGCTCATCTGCCAAAAAGGGACACTGCTCAACATCCACGTCTTCCTCTCTATTAAAGTAGAGGCTCAACAGCTCGTAGGCTTTTCCTTTAAAGTATAAGGGTTTGATAGACCGGTGTAGGTTGTAGTTCATAAGCTGGTTAAGCACTATGGCCATGGAAGGTGAAATTTGGGCATCTTTATAATACTTCCTTTCTTTGTTTTCTCCGCTTAAAAAAGGAATGTAGTTCGTTTCATTAGAAAACAGTGTGTGAAATTTTTTGATTGGAAGTAAGACAGAAATCACCCAAGAATTTGGAGCCACCATTACTTCAATTGGTAAATCTCTTTGAGGATTGTACAAAAGTAAAGAGCCGCTCTCCTGAATGGGCAACCTGTAATTCCCATTATTAAAACCAAAAGATCCTGAGCCTTTCACACAGAAATGAAATTGAATAAAATCTGCATTTACATCTCTTTTAAATAGCTGATTATCAAGTGTTTCATTGTTGAACTTTAAAATATAAAACCCAGGCTCAATCGTGGTTTCTTTATAGATACCTTGAGCGATACTTTTTGATAGGTTTGAGATGTCTTGTGCTTTCATTTTATTTAGAATTGATATAAATAACAAACAGCCATTGTTTTGTAAAGATAGCAATATAGTGACTTACAGCGGTTTTTTACAGGATAACGAGCAAAAATAACGGGTATCGATATTAATGATACCTCTTGCGTTGTTTTTTGATTGTCAATGCTCCTATTTTTGCGGTACAATTTCTCTTTTTAATACAAGAGCAACTTGTGGCCTATGAAAAACAACGCTAAAAGCCCGTATGGTGCATCTTCTGAGGGTACATTCTTTGCCATTGGCCTTAATTACAAAAAGGCTGATGCAGAAGTAAGAGGGCGTTTTAGTGTTTCAGAAAATGCTCAAAAAGACATCCTAAATGCTGCCCAACAAATGGGTGTTGGCTCACTTACCCTTATATCAACTTGTAATAGAACAGAGCTTTATGGGTTTGCCCAAAAGGCCAAAGACTTAGTTGTGTTATTATGTGAGCATACCTCCGGGAGTATTTCTGAATTTGAAAAAGTAGCCTACGTGCACCAAGATCACAAAGCGGTATCGCACCTTTTTAAAGTTGGTACTGGTCTAGATAGTCAAATATTAGGAGATTTTGAAATAATAAGCCAGCTACGCAAAAGCCTAAGCCGTTCCAAAAAAATGGGCATGTTAAACCCGTATATGGAGCGTCTGGGAAATGCTGTCATACAAGCCAGTAAGCGTATTAAAAATGAAACCGAAATCTCTACTGGTGCAACTTCTGTGAGTTTTGCCGCGGTGCAATACATTATGGCAAGAGTACCCTATGTGAGCGAAAAAAATATTCTGCTTTTTGGTATTGGAAAAATTGGCCGTAACACTTGTGAAAATCTTATAAAACATACCAAAAACGAGCATATTACCCTAATCAATAGAACCAAAACTAAGGCAGAGGTGATGGCTGGAAAATTTAATCTAGTTGTGAAGGATTATGCTAATATTCAGAGCGAAATTGCCCAAAGCGACATCATGATAGTTGCAACAGGAGCACAGCAGCCCACTATAAGTAAAGAGTTGCTATACTTAAAAAAACCACTTTTAATTTTGGATCTATCTATTCCAAAAAATGTAGCCAATAACGTTACACAAAACCCTAACGTAACACTAATACACTTAGATGAGCTATCAAAGGTTACAGACGCTACCCTTGCCCACAGACAGTCTCAAATACCCCTAGCCCAAAACCTTATAAAAGAAGTTGAGGCAGAGTTTGATACTTGGGCACAACACAGGAGTTTTGCGCCAACAATAAAAGCATTAAAAAACAAACTAAGTGAAATAAAAATCGGCGAGATTGACAATCAACGCCGTAAAATTTCTGATTTTAATCAAGAGCAGGCAGAAATCATTAGCGATAGGATCATCCAAAAAATAACAACTCAAGTTGCCAACCACTTAAAAAACACCACTAGCAACCCCACAGAAACAGCAGGTTTAATTGAGCAAATTTTTAAATTAAACCTGGAGCATCATGAATAAAGTAATTAGAATAGGCACCAGAGATAGCCAACTTGCTTTATGGCAAGCACACACCGTTGAGAATCAATTACAGGCCTTGGGGTATAAAACACAAATTGTGCCCGTAAAATCTGCAGGAGATTTAAAGCTAGACACCCCTTTATATGAGTTGGGTATCACGGGTATTTTTACAAAAACACTAGATGTTGCCATGTTAAACAATACTGTTGACATTGCAGTGCACTCATTAAAAGATGTACCTACAGCGCTACCTAAAGGCATTGTGCAGGCGGCTGTTCTAAAGCGTGCAAGCGCCCTTGATATTTTAGTCACCAAAGAGGCTGTTGATTACACAAAATCCTGCACTGTCGCAACAGGATCTTTACGACGCAAAGCGCAGTGGCTACACAAATACCCCACTCACACAGTAGTAGATTTGCGCGGTAATGTAAATACCCGTTTACAAAAACTACAAAACAATTCTTGGCAAGGAGCTATTTTTGCCAAAGCAGGTCTTGAGCGTATCGATGTATTACCAAGCAGGTATACCTCACTTGACTGGATGACACCTGCCCCTGCCCAAGGCGCAATGACAATTGTTGCATTAGAAAAAGATCCTTTTTGCATAGAGGCTACTCAAAAACTAAACGACACTCCATCACAAATATGCACACAAATAGAACGGGATTTTTTAAGAACACTTGAAGGCGGATGTACTGCTCCCATAGGCGCACTTGCAAAAATAGAAGGTGAAACCATACAATTTAAAGGATGCCTACTCTCCCTTGATGGCACAAAAAAAATAGCAATAGAAAAAACCATTTCACTACAGTTAGCCGCCAAGGCGGGCGATGCTATTGCAAAAGAAGTATTGCAAAAAGGAGGTGATGAGCTTCTCAAAGAAATAAAAGCAGCCATGAATTTATAGCTAGAAATGAAAAGCATTTTATCTACAAAAAAACTAAGTACCGTTCAAAAAGACCAGCTCTTGCAAGAAGGTGTATGTGTAGTAGATTATGACGCCATTGCTATAACGTTTTTAGATTTTAAAGCCCCAGAAGTTATTGATAATGCTATTTTCACTAGCCAACAAGCGGTACGTTCTTTTTTAGCTGTCTCTTATACACATCTCCGAGCCCACGAGACAGGCAGAAATCT
>CAJXUG010000026.1:0-15140 GCA_913060785.1 uncultured Flavobacteriaceae bacterium
GAGATTTCTGCCTGTCTCGTGGGCTCGGAGATGTGTATAAGAGACAGCAATTAGAGAACTACCCTCAAGAAGGAGCACTAGTTAGCAAAGTAAATGGAACGTGGGTTAAAACATCCACCCAACAATATATAGATCAAGCCAATGCAATTAGCCGTGGTTTGATAAAACTAGGTGTAAATGCCAATGACAAAGTAGCCATTATTTCTATGACAAATAGAACCCAGTGGAACATCTGTGACATTGGAATACTACAAACAGGTGCACAAGATGTGCCTATTTACCCTACCATATCTGAGCAAGACTATGAGTATGTTCTTAACCACTCAGAGTCTAAATATGTATTTGTTTCCTGTAAAGAAGTACTAGATAAAATAAATAAGATAAAGGCAAATGTTCCTACTCTTTTAGGAGTCTATAGCTTTGAAGAAATAGATGGCTGTGATTCTTGGCAAGAAGTGATTACCCTTGGTAATGAAAATCAAGATCTGCAACAAGAAGTTCAAAAACGCATGGATGCCGTACATGAAGATGATTTAGCAACACTTATATATACCTCTGGAACTACCGGAAGGCCAAAGGGAGTGATGCTAAGCCACAAAAACATTGCCTGTAACGCAAAACACAGTAAAGGGAGATTACCAATAGAAATGGGTAAATCTAAGGCGCTGAGTTTTCTACCTGTATGTCATATATATGAGCGAATGCTGTTGTACATGTACCAATATTGTGGTGTAAGCATTCATTTTGCAGAAAGTCTAGAAACCATTAGTGATAACCTTAAAGAAATTCATCCAGAGGTAATGACGGCTGTGCCGCGTTTACTTGAAAAAGTTTACGATAAAATTATTGCTAAAGGAGCAGATTTAACAGGAGTTAAAAAGAAATTATTCTTTTGGGCCGTTGATCTAGGGCTACAATGGGAACCTTATGGACAAAATGGTTGGGTGTATGAAACAAAGCTAAAAGTAGCACGCAAATTAATTTTCAGTAAGTGGCAAGAAGCCCTTGGTGGAAATTTAAAAGCTATTGCTTCTGGTTCTGCAGCATTACAACCTAGACTTGCAAGAGTATTTAATGCGGCAGGATGCCCAGTTATGGAGGGCTATGGTCTTACAGAGACCTCTCCTGTGGTAACGGTTAATGATATGCGTGACGGTGGCTTTAGAATTGGAAGTGTTGGTAAAGCATTACCAGATACAGAAGTTAAAATTGCTGAAGATGGAGAAATATTGATAAAAGGGCCTCAAGTAATGCAAGGGTATTACAAAGACTCAGAGCAAACTGCAGAGGTACTTAAAAATGGATACTTCCATACTGGAGATATTGGAGAAATAGACAGTGACGGTTTCTTAAAAATAACCGATCGTAAGAAATCTATGTTTAAAACCAGTGGTGGTAAATATGTAGCGCCTCAATTAATAGAAAATGCTATGAAGCAGTCTTCATTTATTGAGCAAATTCTTGTGGTGGGTGATGGAGAGAAAATGCCAGCTGCGCTTATACAACCAAACTGGGAGTGGATAAAGCAGTGGAGTTCTATAAAAGGAAATGATATTTCTCAAGACACTGCAATAGCTTGTAAGGACGAGAAACTAATTAGTCGTATACAACAGGAAATTGACTTTCATAACGAAGGTTTTGGAAATTGGGAAAAAGTAAAAACCTTCCAACTAACTCCAGATCTATGGAGCATTGAGGCAGGACACCTTACCCCTACCATGAAATCAAAACGTAAAGTAATCAAGGAAATGTACAAAGACCTTTATGAGAAGCTCTATGGGCGTTCTTAATACAGGTACACGTTTGTACAATAAATCACGCTATGCAAATAGCGTGATTTTTTTTGAAATGTTGGCTCAAAAAAAAGATTAAAAAATTTAAAAACAGTATGCGTGTGTTATGAGCAGATTGTTTTGTAACATTTTACTACATTTGTTTACTAACCTATATAATTAAAAAAAAATAAAGATGTCTGAATCAAATGTTACAGTAAAAGAAAGTGCTATCCAATATGGTTTAATTCTTGGAGGAATTTTAGCAATTTCAACGGTATTAATGTATGCCCTTAATCAAGAATTATTTCTTTCTGCTTGGGTAGGTATTTCGACTCTTATTATTTGTGTTGGTGCTGGAATAGTATCCACTGGTAAAGCAAAAGATATACTTGGAGGTATCATGACTTTTAAACAAGCATTCACCGCATACTTCATTACACAAGCTATAGGCCTTTTAATTAGCACCGCTATTGGAATATTAATATTTTCTATTATTGACACAGAACTTGCTGCATACCTTCAAGAAGAAAGTATTGAGATGACTCGTGGATTTATGGAACGATTTGACACTCCAACAGAACTAATAGAAGAAACCCTTAGTGAAATGAGACAAGAAAATAATTTTTCAATGGTAAATCAAATGAAAAATTATGTTGGTGTATTAGTAGTTCAAGCTGTTATTGGATTGCTTATCGGTTTAATATTCAAAAAAGCAGATCCAAACGCCATAGACTAACCCATGAATATATCTGTAGTCATACCTCTTTTAAATGAGGAGGAATCTATTAAAGAACTATACCTCTGGATTGCAAAAGTGATGCAAGCAAACAGCTTTAGCTATGAGGTAATCTTTATAGATGACGGCTCTACAGATACATCTTGGTCTATTATTGACTCTCTACACAAACAACACCCCCAAATAAAAGCCATACAGTTTTTAAGAAACTTTGGTAAATCTCAGGCCTTACATGCAGGTTTTGCAATGGCTCAAGGCGATGTGGTTATCACCATGGATGCAGATTTGCAGGATAATCCAGAAGAAATACCTGAGCTTTATAACATGGTTTGTAAGCAAGGGTATGATTTGGTTTCTGGTTGGAAAAAAGTGCGGTATGACTCTAAGATATTTAAAAATTTTCCATCCAAAATATTTAACTGGGCGGCAAGAAAGACCTCTGGTGTTCAATTAAATGATTTTAATTGCGGGCTTAAAGCCTACCACAAAAATGTAATAAAAAATATAGAGGTTACCGGAGAAATGCATCGGTACATTCCTGTTTTGGCTAGTAATGCTGGCTTTACCAAGATTGGAGAAAAAATTGTACAACACCAAGCTCGTAAATATGGCAGCACAAAATTTGGTGTAGACCGTTTCACTCACGGGTTTTTAGACCTACTAACCCTTTGGTTCTTTTCTAGATTTGGCAGAAGGCCTATGCACTTATTTGGTGCTTTGGGTGCTTTTATGCTAACCATTGGATTTTTATTTGCTTTTTACCTAGGAGTTGATAAGTTGTTTATCAATACAACGGGTAGACTTATTACAGAAAGACCGCAATTTTATATCGCTATAACTGCAATGATTATAGGTTCTCAGCTTTTTCTTGCTGGATTTTTAGGAGAGCTACTCTTACGCTCCAAAAAAGAAAATAGCAACTATTCTATTAAAAACACGTTATAAATAGGTTGCTTCTAATTTAGGTATGCTATTTCAATCTAGTAAAATTAGTAAAAATCTCTCTTCAGGGCTGCAGTAAATTAGCTATTTTTGCATATAAAACAATCCTTAATGAATACCATAGACCCTACCTTATTAGAGCGTGTAAATGTTTGGCTCACTCCTACTTTTGATACCCATACACAAGAGAAAATAAAGCAACTTATAGCCAATGATCCACAAGGGTTAGATGACGCTTTTTACAAAAATCTTGCCTTTGGTACCGGAGGTATGCGCGGTATCATGGGTATTGGTGATAATAGAATAAACAAATACACCCTTGGTAAAAACACACAAGGAATAAGTAATTATCTTAAAAAGTGTTTTCCGTCAGAGGTTTTAAAAGTTGCCATTGCTTTTGATTGCAGACACAACTCTAAAGAACTTGCAAAGGTTGTTGCAGATGTATTTTCTGCCAATGGTATAAAGGTGTTTTTATTTAGTGATTTGCGCCCTACTCCAGAATTGTCTTTTGCTGTAAAACATTTAGACTGTCATTGCGGTATTGTACTCACTGCCTCACATAATCCTCCAGAATATAATGGGTATAAAGTATACTGGCAAGACGGAGGCCAGCTAGTACCCCCGCAAGACGCTGCCATTATTAAAGAAATAAACGCGTTGGCTTATAGTGATATTCTCTTTAATGCCAAGGAAGACCTAATAACAGAAATAGACCAAGAGGTAGATGATGCCTTTGCTCAGGCCGCTGTTAAAAATGGAAGTTACAACACCGCTGATACAGCCAAAAAAGACCTAAAGATTGTTTTTACAGCACTGCACGGTACCTCTATTACTATGATACCACGAGTTTTGGAAGCAGCAGGGTATACAAATGTACATGTAGTGGAGCAACAGGCAGCACCCGATGGAGATTTCCCAACGGTGATCTCACCAAATCCAGAGGAGCCAGAAGCGCTTAAAATGGCTATAGAGATTGCAGAGCAAACAAATGCAGATATTGTAATAGGTACCGATCCAGATTGCGATAGATTAGGAATTGCAGTTAGAAATAGCCAAGGCACTATGGAAATTATTAACGGAAACCAAGCCATGGCTATCAAAACAAATTTTCTTCTTGAAAATTGGAAAAGCACGGGCAAATTAACTGGAAACCAGTTTATAGCCTCCACGATTGTATCAACCCCAATGATTGCGAAAATTGCTGATGCTTATGGTGTTATCTACAAAGAAAGTCTCACTGGTTTTAAGTGGATTGCCAAAATGGTGGTAGACTTCCCAGAGTTAGAGTTTATTGGTGGTGGTGAAGAGAGTTTTGGGTTTATGGTTGGAGACTTTGTAAGAGACAAAGATGCTGTAACTGCAAGTTTATTAGCCTGTGAAGTTGCCGCGCAACAAAAAGCGAAATCCCGCACCCTGTTTGAGTATTTGGACACTATTTACAAAGAGGTAGGATACTATAGAGAACATCTAGTTTCACTTGTTAAAAAAGGAAAAAAAGGTGCCCAAGAAATTGAGCAAATCATGAAAGACTTGAGCACAAACCCTTTAAAAGAGATTGCAGGCAGCCCTGTGGTGAGCATCGAAGATTATAACACCAGTACAAGACTTGATGTATTAAATAACACGAGTGTAACCTTAGATATTCCAAAGAGTAATGTACTTATATATTATACTCAAGATGGGAGTAAAATAGCAGCCAGGCCAAGTGGTACAGAACCTAAGATTAAATTTTATATTAGCGTTCAAGACAAACAACAAGCAAATATTTCAGAACTACTGAAAGATAAAATAAATGCTATTTGTACTGATTTAAATATAGTATAACCCTATGAATTACTTCAAAAAAATACTAGACTACGCAAGGCCCTACAAAAAGTACGCGGTGTTAAACATCATTGCCAATGTATTCTATGCTTTTTTTGGAACCCTGGCCTTTGTTTCTTTAATGCCTATGCTAAAGGTATTATTCGGAAATGGAGAAAAAATATTGGTAAAACCTACCTACCTAGGTATTACAAAAATTGGAGATTATTTTGAGCAGTTTTCTAATTTTTACATCACCCAGCGCATTGAAACCTCTGGAGAGATGGGAGCACTTACCATCATGATTGTGTTTGTTATTGCTACTTTTTTATTGAAAAATTTATTTGGTTATTTGGCGATGTATTTTATTACATTTCTAAGAAATGGTGTATTAAAAGACCTACGTAACGAATTGTACCGAAAAACAGTAGCACTTCCCGTGTCTCACTATTCTGAAAAAAGAAAAGGAGATACCATTGCTAGAATTACCAATGATGTACTAGAGGTACAGCACTCTTTTTTGTCTATACTGGAGCTAATAGTTAGAGAACCGCTAATGATTTTATTTACCATTATAGCCATGCTTGCGATAAGCCCTGAGCTCACCTTATTTGTTTTTATTTTTATTCCTGTTTCTGGTTTTCTAATTTCAAAAATCGGAAAGTCACTAAAAAGCCATAGTGATAAGGTACAAAAAGAACAAGGCTATTTTTTATCTCTATTAGAGGAAACATTAGGGGGTTTAAAAATTATCAAAGGATTTAATGCAGAAAAGATTTTCTCAAAAAGATTTGAAGATTCTACCATGCGCTTTTTTAAATCATCGAACACATTATTAAATAGACAAAACCTGGCCTCTCCTACTAGTGAATTTTTAGGTATTGCAGTAATATCTATATTGTTGTGGTATGGAGGATCTATGGTACTGGTTGATAAAACACTACCTGCAGAGGCATTTATTGTATATATGGGGCTTGCTTATAATATTCTTACACCTGCAAAGGCTATAAGTAAAGCTAGTTATAGTGTAAAAAGAGGTAATGCTGCTGCAGAACGTGTGTTGGAGATTCTAGAAACTAAATCTAGTATCATAGACAAACCAGATGCAATTGTAAAAGAAGATTTTACAAATGCCATGCGTATAAACAACATTAGCTTTAAGTATGACCAAGAAAATGTGTTACAAAACTTTAGTTTAGAAATACCTAAAGGGCATACCGTTGCACTGGTTGGGCAAAGTGGTAGTGGTAAAAGCACCATTGCAAATCTGGTTACTCGTTTTTATGATGTAAATACTGGGAGTATTGTCATTGATGGTATAGATATAAAAGACATGACTCAAAACTCATTACGAGGTTTACTTGGGCTTGTAACTCAAGATTCTATTTTGTTTAATGACACCATTAGAGAAAATTTACGTATTGGAAAAGAAAATGCTACAGATCAAGAAATTATTGCAGCATTAAAGATTGCAAATGCTTGGGAGTTTGTAAAAGAATTGCCTAAAACTATTGATACCAATATTGGTGATAGTGGTAATAAATTAAGTGGTGGCCAAAAGCAGCGCCTAAGTATAGCAAGAGCGGTACTAAAAAACCCTCCTATTATGATTTTAGACGAGGCCACTTCTGCCCTAGATACAGAGAGTGAACGCCTGGTTCAAAACGCCTTAGAGAACATGATGAAAAATAGAACCTCTATTGTCATTGCCCACAGGCTCTCTACCATTCAAAATGCTGATACTATTGTGGTACTTAATAAAGGACGTATTGTTGAGCAAGGAAAACACGCAGATTTATTAGCAAAAAAAGGTATGTATTACAGCCTTGTTGAGATGCAATCCTTAGCCTAAAGGCTAGTTTATTGCATAAAAAAAGAGCAGTTGGGAGACTGCTCTTGAATTTTTGTTAAACACATTTGGGGCACGTGCCTAACTTTACTAACATAAGTATGGTACAAATATAATTCTTTATTTAGACTACACAAGAAAAAAAGGTATTTTATCGTAATTTAATAACACTTTATCGTGTTTATGTGTATTTTTTTGATTTGATACACTTTTTTCATTCCAACTTAAGTACGGAATTTGTAAAACATAAAATGGCGAGAAAGCCCCCGCTATTCTCGCCATTAGTGAACTCATATTACATTTGAGGCATATAATAAAAGTTTCAAAAATTAACCTGAAACAAATATAGAAAGAATTTTCCTACAAAAAAATAATTTATGTATATTATCGATGAAATACGCTTTTAAACCTAATTATATTGGTATTTGTATACCTTATAAAGTATATTAAACCATTTACACCAAAGAGTGTCTCAGTAGTATACTCCCAAAAATGTTGGACGAAAAGAAACTTATTCACAACTTAAAACAACCCTCAACAAGGGAGGCAGCTTATTATACATTGGTTGGTTTATATAAAGAGCGTTTGTATTGGAATATTCGTGGGATTGTAAAAGATCATGATGATACAGATGATGTACTTCAAAACACGTTTATTAAAGTGTACAAGAATATTCAAAATTTTAAGGGTGAAAGTAAATTATATACTTGGTTATATCGTATTTCAACAAATGAAGCTATCAATAGTATAAATAAAAAAGCTAAGCGTTTACAAATAAGCTCCCAAGAATTACAAAAAAAAGCAATAGATAATTTAAAGACAGATGTGTATTTTCAGGGAGACAGCTTTGAATTATTACTACAAAAAGCAATTACTACCCTGCCAAATAAACAACAACAAGTTTTTAGGATGAAATATTTCGAAAAACATACTTTCGAAGAACTCTCTGAAATACTAGACACCTCTGTTGGAGGCTTAAAAAGCTCTTATCATATTGCAGTAAAAAAAATTAAGCAATTTTTAAAAACTAATGAAACCTTTTATTAAAAGTGTTGTCATAATAAAAGTATGAAAACAAAACCTCCATACAAACATGGCTATAAAATGCCAGAAAATTATCTAGAAACATTTGAATCTAGATTACAATTAGCGCTTAAAAGTGAACTTGAAAACATACCAAAAACAAAAAAGCAAACCAAAGACCCAAAGGTTATCTCGCTGTTAAAACCTTTGTATATAAGCATCGCAGTTGCAGCCTGTATAGCCGTATATAGTGCAGTTAACAATACCCAAAATACGCTTTCAATAGATGAAATTGCAATAACAAACTTAGAGGAGTATATGTTTGAGAATGTGGGTGCTTTCTCACTTGACCAAATTACAGGGGAGTTTCCACAGCAAAACATTGTAGAATTGGAAGAAAGTGCATTGTATGATGATCAGCAACTACAAAAATATTTATTAGACCATTTAAACACGAACATTTTAATACAACAATAGATGAAAAAATTAATGATAATACTCTTCCTAGCAACCCTAGGAATGAATGCACAGGACAGAAAATTTGAAGAAATAAAAGCTCATAAAATAGCCTTTATAACAGAAAAGGTGAATCTTACCTCTACGCAGGCTCAAAAGTTTTGGCCCATCTACAATAAACATGAACAACAGGTGATGGCACTCAGAAAAACGCAACTTGAAGGTTTAAAGACTTTAAAAGATAAAAATATGGATGGGCTGAGTGATAAAAAAGCCAAGGAAGTACTTGTAAAATACGCTGAAATTAGGGGAGAGCTCACAAAAAAAATGGAACAACTTATTAGTTTATTGGAGGGAGTAATCACACCCCAGCAAACCATAAAGTTATTGATGGCTGAGGAGGGTTTCAAAAAAAAACTACTCAAGCGCTTTAGAGGTCGTAACCAAAAAAGAAAAGAGAAACCTTAATAACATCTTTTTACCAAAAATATAACCACATCCAAAAAGCTACTTTAAATAGTAGATAGGGAGTGTTTTATTTAAAACTTAGTTTGGCAATTTTCATATTACCACTGGCAAAAGCCACATTATCATTTACAAATTCTATGGCATAAAAGCCTTCTTTAGATAATTCACTCCAAGTAAGACCTTGATCACTGCTGTAAGAAATACCGGGAGATCCAACTGCAACGATGCCCTGCCCTTTTGTTCCTGGGACAAAAGATACTGAAGAGCGATATCCAGGACCAGATCCATTACTAAGTAAACTCCATGTTTTACCACCATCTCTGGTAATGGCCTTATTACCCTCATTAAAGTATTTATCATCCCAATTTCCACCAACAATAACACCCGTGCTGGCATCAAAAAAATCAACACTGTAAATACCCGTCATAACACCTCCTTGTAAAATAGGAGTATCATACACGGCCCAAGTATTGCCTTTGTCTGGAGAGTGAAATACACGGGCCCTCTGCCCTCCTGTTACTATCCAAGTATGATCTCCATAAATTGCTATGTTAGAGTTACTAGCTGCAAATGCAGCTTCACCAACCACTACAGATGGCAAGATATCACAAGATAATTTAGACCAAGAGTTACCTCCATCTCTGGTTATAATAATAGAAAGACAGCCACCTATAGGATCTCCCATAGCAATACCCTCTTGGTTATTCCAGAAAGAAATTGCATCGTAAAAAACGCCCTCACCGGTTTCAAGGTAAACTTCTTGCATAGTAGTAGCCTGGTTGTCTTTAACGTCAATTTTATATAAAACCGCAGGGGTATCAATACTTAAAACAAAAACAGCGTCTTGTGTCTTGGCTATAGCCCTAAAATGGAGCAGCTTGTTATCATACGATACAGTTGCAAGTTTGGGGGTATTTCCATCTACAAGCCCAACAACACCTTTATTGGCTGCAAACCATACACGTGAAGTATCTTGGGCAACAATAGCACGAATGCTTAAGCTATCTGTAAATATTTCTGAAATACTAACACGTGTAAAAGACTCTTTTTTTTGTCTAGAACAAGAGCTACATACTACAAGGATTATAATGATACTTAAAAGATGTTTCATCGTCATGTTATTTTTAGTAAAAGTAACCAAAACAAATCGTTGAAAATAAGATACCTTTGCACACGCATTCAAGCATACAAAATGCTGTTTATTATTTACCTATGAGATTACACAGAACCCTTGTTTTTGCGACTATTGATTCATTAGACCTCATTTTTAATGAGCAAAAACAAGCCGATAAAGTATTAAGAGCCACCCTGAAAAAAGACAAACGTTGGGGCTCAAGAGACCGCAGTTTTATTGCAGAAACCACCTATGACATAGTGAGGTGGAAACGCCTTTATGAAGAGATTGCAGAAGTGCAAGCTCCTTTCTCTCGCGGTAATCTGTATAGAATGTTTGCTGTTTGGTGTACCCTAAAAGGCATAGCCATACCTAAAGACTGGACACAATTTGAGCAAACACCAACAAGGCGTATTAAAGGTCGTTTTGATGAATTATCAAAAACAAGAAAAATCAGGGAGTCTATTCCAGATTGGTTGGATGAGTTGGGTGTAAAAGAATTAGGTAAAAAATGGGACAAAGAGTTGGCGGCATTAAACAAGCAAGCTGAAGTGGTTTTAAGAGTAAACCCATTAAAAGCAACACTTGAAGATCTGCAACTAGCCTTAAAAGAAGATGAAATACTCACAAAAACAATTAAAGGATACCCTCACGCACTGGTCTTAAGAGAGCGTGCAAATGTGTTTATCACAGATGCCTTTAAAAAGGGTTGGTTTGAAGTACAAGATGCCTCTTCGCAAAAAGTAGCAGCACTGTTAGATCCAAAGCCTGGTATGCGCATTATAGATGCATGTGCTGGTGCTGGAGGTAAAAGCTTGCATATTGCCTCACTTATGGAAAACAAAGGGCAGGTAGTATCCATGGATATTTATGAAAATAAATTAAATGAGCTGAAAAGACGTGCTCGCCGTAATGGTATTCATAACATAGAAACTAGAACTATAGATTCTACCAAGGTTATTAAAAAACTAGTAGGTAAGGCAGATAAAGTACTGATAGACTCTCCATGTACTGGACTGGGTGTTTTAAGAAGAAACCCCGATGCAAAATGGAAAATGAATCCTGATTTTTTAGAGGAAATTAAAGGTACTCAAAGTGAAATTTTAGATTCCTATTCTAGAATGGTAAAACCTGGAGGAGATTTAGTGTATGCTACTTGTTCTATATTACCAAGTGAGAATGAAAAACAAGTAAAAGCATTTCTAAAGCGTGATGCTGGAGAAAACTTTACATTTGTAAAAGATGAAAAAATTCTTCCTTCAAGTTCAGGATTTGATGGATTTTATATGGCACTACTTAAAAAAAATATATAAATGAGAACAGTACAACTACTTTTTTGCTTAAGCATTACAAGCTTATTATTTGCGCAACAATCTTACTATAACAATGTAAACCTTACTCTTACAGGAGAGGCATTATATAATGAGCTTCAAGAAAAGATTGACATTAACAACACAACATTTACCTATGGTGATGTTCGTGATACCATGTTAGAAACAGATGAAGATCCAGATAACAGTCAAAATGTATTGTTAGTGTATGGATATAACAACTCAAGTTGTGTGACCGAGCGCACTAGAAATAAACAGGAATTTGGAGGTAATTCTTGTAATTTTAATAGAGAACACGTTTTTGCACGTAGCAACGCAGACCCTGAAATGGGTGGAACTAGTAATATTTTCACGGGTATTGTTGCAGATCCTCACAACCTAAGATCTAGTGATGTACAGATGAATGGAAACCGAGGTAACAAGAAGTTTGCTGCAGGTTCTGGAACAGCTACAACAGTGAATGGAAATTGGTATCCTGGTGATGAGTGGAAAGGTGATGTAGCTAGAATGATGATGTATATGTATACACGTTATGGAGAAAGATGCCTGCCTTCATTAAATGGAACAGGAGCCTTACAAAGTGGCAACAATATGCTACAAGTATACCTGCAATGGAATGTAGAGGATCCCGTAGACGCTACCTTCGAGGATCAACGAAATAACTATTTAGAAAGTGCATACGGAAATAGAAACCCTTTTATAGACAACCCATATCTTGCCACTATTATATGGGGAGGAGCACCCGCAGAAGACCGCTGGGGAACCCTAAGTGTTGGCAACAACAACGGGCAAGGGTTTACGATCTATCCAAATCCAGCAACAGACACAATAGCCATTAGCTCAAATGATAACCTAGCAAGTTATTCAGTTGTTATATATAGTATTACAGGCAAGAAAATAAAAGAAGCAGCTACTTTTGTAGCAAACCAAAGTATGGATGTTTCTACCCTTGCATCTGGTATGTATATCCTAACAATAGAAAACTCAGAAAAGGTTCTAACAACTCAAAAAATAGTAATAAAGTAAAGCCATTTAAGCTATCAAATTATTTTTGTAAAACACATTGCATAAAAAAGTCCCGAGCTACATATAGCTCGGGACTTTTTTATATACTAAAATACAATCTAGTTCTTTAAAACTTGTATTACACTACTAGCATTCTTTGAAGTAGCCTTTACAAAATAAGTTCCTGAGGCAAAACCAGATACATCAATGGTTGCTTGGTTTGCTGAAACCTCTTTTTCCAGCAATAGCATACCTGTTATAGAATATACAGAAACACGCTCTAGTGTGCTAAATGGTGATTCTATAGTCACTAGGGCATTTGCCGGATTTGGATACACCAACAAGGATTGAATTTGGTTATCATCGATAGCCAACTCTGCCATGGTAACAAATCTTCTAAACTCCTCATAAGTTCCAGTAGAGCAATCGTTAAGCCCTCGTACTCTCCAAAAATATTCGGTCTCATATGATAATCCGTCTATAATAGTGTTCAAATCTAAGGTAGTACCTGTGATAACTATAGTACTAAAGCCGTCATCAAGAGCTATTTCATACTCATACCCCAATGATGCATTGGATGCTAGTTCCCACTCTAATTCTAAGCCGTCAATAGGTCTGTTTTGAGCGTTATTATTTGGAGAATCCAATTCCACTAAACCTACTTGGATATCATCGGTAATTTCAAGAGAAACATATGTATTTGTTGTCTGACTGGTACCTGTTGCCGTAATTATAATGGGATAAGACCCTAATGCAAGTGCGTCAATACCTTCTATGGTTAAAACCGCCGTTGATGAGCCAGTAACTGAAGCAGGAGTAATAGATGCTGTCGTACTTGGAGGTGCAGCATCAAAAGTTAATACAACTGTATCGCTAAAGCCTTCATCAAAAGTAACGTCTATATTAAAAGTAGCTGTTTGTAGTTCTGGACATGTTAACACATTTCCAGAAGTGGTAGATACCATAAAATCCTCACTCGTTATACCCTCTAAAATTAGAGAAAAAACTTGACTATCATTAGTTAACATTTGTCCTTTATGAGAAACACGAACAATATAATCTCCAGCAATAGGCTCAGAAATCTCAATTTTTTCTACATTGTCTACTGCATTGTCTCCGGTAGTTGCTCCAGCTGATGGCGCTGCAACATCTAAAATCCAAGGAAAATAAGTAAGTCCTCCATCTCGAGATATTCTTAAATCAAGGTCATTCATTAATCGTGGGGTAGCAAGATCATTATTACCTCCTGGCAAAAGACTTGCAGCTGGATCTGTCCAAGCAATTGTAGCAGCTATATCCTTGGTGCCATCTGCCTTAAAAGTATAGGTGTATACATCATTGGCATCTAAGGTTTCAGTAATAATCATACTCTCAGTACCATCTTGTGAGATTACTTGAGCAGCATGTTGAGTGTTTAAGAGCCCCCAACCAAATCTATAATCTGGACCCGGAGCAAAACCTGCCTCATCGGCAGTATGAAGTGTTAAAGCCCTTAAAGTAGAGGCCAACATATATTCTTGATTTAGGTTATTGTAGTGCTGTTGTAATAAGATTAAACTTCCAGATACATTTGGAGAGGACATCGAAGTACCACTAGAATTACCATAAGCATTATTTGAAGTACCTGTAGAGGATAACATATTTACACCCTTGGCAGAAATATCTGGTTTGATACGTCCATCATCTGTTGGTCCCCAACTACTAAAACTAGACATAAAAACATCACTAGCATCTTGATAGTCTAGTACCTCAAAAGTTGCCGCAACAACCATGTTGTTTTTGGCAACAGCTTTATCAGTTAGATAATCGTAACCGCCATCTGTTGTATTTACTCCAGACTGACGGTCATTCCCCGCAGCTACAACAGGTAAATAATAGGGGGCGTTGTAAATAATTCTATCTATATCTCTGGCATTGTTATCATAATAACCAAGACGCCAAAGAGGTAAGTTATCTGCATAAATACCGTAGCTATGATTAGAAATAATCATTCCCTGAGAAGCTTCACTTGTCATTTCTGATTCATCATTACCAAAGTCATAGGCCAACAATTCTGCCATAGGAGCCATACCCTTGGCAAGGCCATTAAATTCATCTGCTGATCCAATCATGGTGCCAGAGACATGCGTAGCATGATTACTTATACTTTCAGGGTTGTCAAGTTGTGTAGTTCTTCCAACTAACAAATTATGTGTACCACGAACACTACCACCATCCCAGACACCAGCAATCATATTCTCACCATTAAGGTTTAGGCCAGAGGCCCCACCTGTGTGTAACCTATCTGCTCTAGTGGTAATACAACCTTCTCGATTATAGGTTGCATAATATTTTGGTGTTTGGTCATCAAAAATGCCAACCAAAAGTGCGTTTCCGCCGTTTGGTAATATCAGTTGAGTCTCCCATCCTTTTTGAGCAGCCATATCAAAGGCAATTCTTTGATTGGTTTCAAATTTTTGCCTGAGTTCTGTCTCTAGTAAAGAAAGTTTTTGTTGATTGTAAGTGTTTGAAATTTCTTGACGCTCTGCTAGGGTTTGTGACAAAGCATTGGTTACAGACAATAAAGCTGCCAAACCAAATAATAGTGTCTGTCTCTTATACACATCTGACGCTGCCGACGAAGAGGATAGTGTAG
>CAJXUG010000027.1:0-14675 GCA_913060785.1 uncultured Flavobacteriaceae bacterium
ACACTATCCTCTTCGTCGGCAGCGTCAGATGTGTATAAGAGACAGATAATAAATAGATACATAACGGCTGTATTATTATTAAATTTGAACTTATCACGAATCATACAAAAAAATATACCAATGGATAATCATAAAGATGGCGATATTAGCCAATGCCCATTTATGGGAGGCACACAAAAACAAACAGCAGGTAAGGGAACCTCTGTGCGAGATTTTTGGCCCAATGAACTAAAATTAAATATTCTACGTCAAAATGCAGTAAAATCTGACCCTATGGGTGCAGATTTTAATTATGCAGATGCGTTTAACTCCATAGATTTTGCTAGTTTAAAGCAAGATGTTATTAATGCCATGACAGATTCTCAAGATTGGTGGCCTGCAGATTATGGAAACTATGGTCCATTTATGGTTCGTATGGCTTGGCATAGCGCTGGTACCTATAGAGTTGGGGACGGGCGTGGTGGAGCACGTTCTGGATCGCAACGTTTTGCACCAATAAATAGTTGGCCAGACAATGGTAATTTAGACAAAGCACGTTTATTACTTTGGCCTATTAAAAAGAAGTATGGAAACAAATTATCTTGGGCAGATTTAATGATTCTTGCAGGAAACTGCGCAATGGAATCTATGGGATTTGAAACCTTTGGTTTTGCTGGTGGACGTGAGGATGTTTGGGAGCCAGAACAAGACATATATTGGGGTTCTGAAACCGTTATGGGAGAAAATAAAGAACGATACGCCGAAGGTGAATTAGAAGATCCTTTAGCTGCTGTAATGATGGGTTGGATTTATGTAAATCCGGAAGGACCCAATGGAGATCCAGATCCAATAGGCTCTGCAAAAGACATTAGAGAAACCTTTGGTAGAATGGCAATGAATGATGAAGAAACGGTAGCCCTTGTTGCGGGTGGACATACTTTTGGTAAAGCGCATGGTGCCGCAGATCCAGACAAATATGTTGGACCATCACCACATGGAGCTCCTATAGAAGAAATGAGTACAGGTTGGAAAAACTCTTTTGGTACAGGAGTTTTAGATGATACCATTACAAGTGGTATAGAAGGCGCTTGGACACCAAATCCAACAGTTTGGGATCATGATTATTTTGATATGTTATTAAATTATGATTGGGAACTTACAAAAAGTCCAGCAGGTGCGCATCAATGGAAACCAACAGCAGCATCAAATGCGAAAAAAGCACCCAAAGCGGGTAATGCAAACAATACGCAAGATTTAATGATGACTACCGCAGATATTGCTTTAAAGCAAGATCCAGCGTATTTAGAAATTTCTAAACGTTTTCACAAAGACCACAAAGCTTTTGAAGACGCTTTTGCAAGAGCATGGTATAAATTAACCCACAGAGATATGGGACCAATATCTAGATATTTAGGTCCAGAAGTGCCAAAGGAAGAATTGATTTGGCAAGATCCAATTCCAGCAGGGCAGTCATTGTCTGAAACAGATGTAACAAGCTTAAAGAGCCTAATTTTAGCCTCAGACCTTACTATATCTCAGTTGGTTTCTACGGCTTGGGCTTCTGCATCAACCTTTAGAGGGTCAGACATGAGAGGTGGTGCAAATGGAGGAAGAATCCGATTGGAACCTCAAAAAAATTGGGAGGTAAATTCTCCTAAGCAGTTAGCAATGGTTCTCGCTAGTTATGAAACTATTAAATCTAATTTTAATGGAAGTGTTTCTATTGCAGATTTAATTGTCTTGGGTGGTTGTGTAGCTATAGAAGAGGCTGCTTTAAAAGCAGGACATACCATCTCTGTACCTTTTACAAGTGGTAGAGCAGATGCTTCTCAAAAGCAAACGGATGTTGCTTCTTTTGCTTATTTAGAACCGAAAGCAGACGGATTTAGAAATTTTATTAAAAAAGATTTAAACCTAGCAGCAGAAGAATTATTGATTGATAGAGCGCAATTATTAACACTTAGTATTCCAGAAATGACTGTTTTAGTTGCTGGTATGAGAGTTTTAGGAGCCAATTATGACGCTTCGAAATACGGTGTATTTACAGATACTGTTGGCACACTTACCAATGATTTCTTGGTAAATGTCTTGGATTTTAGCAACACTTGGAAAGCAACTTCTAAGGATGATACCTTATTTGAAGGTTCAGACAGAAGAACAGGCGTTATCAAGTATAGAGGAACAAGAGCCGATTTAATTTTTGGATCAAACACAGAACTTAGAGCAATTGCTGAAGTGTACGCTGCAGATGATGGTAAAGATAAATTTGTTACAGATTTTGTAGCTGCTTGGACCAAGGTGATGAATCTTGACAGGTTTGATGTATTGTAATTGTATTTAAAAACTATGTGTACTAAAAAAAGGTGATGCATTACGCATCACCTTTTTTTATGAATGATTTTTTTTAAGGGGTTTGTATATGTGCTAGGCTATATGATTTAACAAGAATTTATGAGCCATAAAACGCTGTAAAAACTACATTTATAAAAAAAAAAACCAGAAACAATGAAAAAAACAACCTTTAGCGTATCAGTGCTAGCGTTATTCGCGGCATTTATTTTTACAACATCGTGTAAAGATGGTGCGACGTCAAAAGATAGTGCAAAACTATCTGTTGCTTATGAAAAATACGAATTAGAAAATGGTTTAGATGTTATTCTACACCAAGATAAAAGTGACCCAATAGTTTCTCTAGCGGTTCAGTACGGTGTGGGCTCCAACAGGGAGAAGACAGGTCGTACCGGTTTTGCTCACTTATTTGAGCATATGTTATTTCAGGAATCAGAAAATGTGCCACAAGACCAATTCTTTAAGAAAATACAAGATGCCGGTGGAACCTTAAATGGAGGTACCTGGAAAGATGGTACTATATATTATGAAACGGTTCCAAACAATGCCATGGAAATGATGATGTGGCTTGAGAGTGATCGTATGGGGTGGTTTATAAATACAGTTACCGAGTCTGCTTTTGAAAACCAACAAGAAGTGGTCCAAAATGAAAAGCGCCAACGTGTTGATAACAATCCTTACGGACATACCGGGTGGGTTATAGACAAAGCAATATACCCACAGGGGCATCCTTACAACTGGCAAGTTATTGGAGAGTTGGTAGACCTGCAGAATGCTACGGTTGCAGATGTTCGTGAGTTTTATGAAAAATTCTACGGTCCTAATAACGCTACTTTGGTATTGGTTGGTGATTTTGAGACAGACCAGGCTAAAGCCATGATTGAAAAGTATTTTGGTGAAGTTAAAAGAGGTCAAGAGGTGCCAAAATTAACCCCAATGCGGACCACTTTGGAGCAATCTAAAAGATTGTACCATGAAGATAATTTTGCTACTACCGCCCAGTTAAATATGGTTTGGCCAACCCTAGAGCAATATACAGAAGATGCATATGCACTTAATGTGCTAGCAGAGTTAATATCTCGAGGAAAAAACGCACCCCTTTACAAGGTGTTAGAAAAAGCGGAAGGACTTTCTTCAAGTTATTATTCTTTTAATCGTTCAGCAGAGTTGGCAGGAGTCTTTAGAATTTCTGTAACAGCTAATGATGGTAAGAGTTTAAAAGATGTTGAGCTTGGCGTTAATGAGGCTTTTGCTTTATTTGAAAAGGATGGTGTTACAGATAGAGATATTGCACGAGTAAAAGCGGGTCTAGAAACTGGTTTTTATAACGGTATAAGTAGTGTGCAGGGAAAAGCTTTTCAGCTAGCTAGCTACAATGTATTTGCAGGAAGCCCAAGCTTTATTGAAACAGATATAGAAAACATCCAAAAAGTCACAAAAGAAGACGTGATGCGTGTTTACAACACTTATATTAAGGATATGCCTTTTGTAATGACAAGTTTTGTGCCTAAAGGAAAGTTAGATTTAATTGCAGATAACTCTATTAAAGCAGAGGTTGTAGAGGAAAAAATAGTTGAAAACATTCAAAAACAAACCACAGAGCAAACCACAGATCAGGTTGTAAAGACGCCTTCTGTTTTTGACCGTTCTTTAGAGCCTGTGCAAGGAGATTCTCCGGCGCTTAATGTACCAGAGAGTTGGAAACAAGAGCTTTCAAATGGTATGATGGTATATGGTATCGAGCAAAATGAGATTCCTACTGTGAATTTTAGTTTGGTAATGGATGGTGGACACCTTCTAGATGATATAGAAAAAAATGGTGTTGCTAGTTTAATTACAGACATCATGATGGAAGGTACTGCAACTAAAACTCCTCAAGAGTTACAAGAAGAAATTGAGATGCTAGGTGCCAATATTAATATGTACACCACGCGTGAGTCTATAGTGATACAGGTTAACACTTTGGTGCGTAACTATGAGGCTACATTGGCCTTGGTTGAAGAGATATTAACTCAGCCACGTTGGGATTTGGAAGAGTTTGGACGTATTAAAACAGCAGCTATAAATAGGGTGAAGAGATCTTCTGCAAACCCAAATGCAGTGGCAGGACGCGTTTTTAACAAGTTGCTGTATGGCGAGGATCATATTTTTGCCTACCCAAACACTGGGACGGTTACCTCTATTGCTGCAATTGCCATGGAAGATGTAAAAGCATTTTACAACAAGAATTTCTCTCCATCTGTATCTAAATTTCATATTGTAGGGCAGATAGACAAAACAAAAGCCATGGCTGGACTTGTTAATTTAGAGAAAAACTGGGCGAGCAAACAAGTTACCATACCTAGTTATCCAATTGCTAACGCTAGAGATAAGTCTTCTGTGTATTTTGTAGATATTCCAGGTGCAAAGCAGTCAGTGATTCAAATTGGTAATATATCTTTAGCTAGAAGCGACAAAGATTTCTATTCGGCAGAGGTGATGAATTATGCTCTTGGCGGCGCTTTTAACGGTGTTGTGAACAGAATACTAAGAGAAGAAAAAGGATACACTTACGGAGCTCGTACAGGTTTTAGAGGTAGTAAGATACCAGGAACCTTTAGAGCCTCTTCTAGTGTAAGAACAAACACTACCGGAGAATCTGTAACTATTTTTAGAGATGAAATTAATAAATACAAGCAAGGAATCTCTCAAGAAGATCTAGATTTTACCAAGAATGCTTTAATTAAATCAAACGCACGTCGTTTTGAGACTCAATTTGCGCTGCTAGGGATGTTGCAAGAGATGAGTATTTACGGCCTTGACCAAGATTATATTGCCGCAGAGGAGGCAACGGTTAGAAACATGACTCTAGATACCCACAAAGCCCTTGCTAATAAATACCTAGATACTTCTAAAATGGCATACTTAGTTGTGGGTGATGCGCAAAGCCAATACACACAATTTAGAGATATGGGATTTGATGAGGTATTGCTTTTAGATAAAGAGGGAGAGGAAGTGAAGCTAGAAAATGTGAAGCAATAGTTTTTAATAAAAAACAAGTATAATAAAAAAGGGGAGCTTAGCGGCTTCCCTTTTTTTTATTAATACAATTTTATTCTTACCCTTTGATACACTATGAAAACAGCTGTTTTATTATATGTTTTTATAGCTAATAAGACAGTGAAATACAATTTAGTCTTATCTAAAAATAAATCATAATATATTGTTTGTCAATACTATAAGTTGTTTAATGTAAAGTTATTATTTTACTTTATCTGAAATACAATTTTCCCACAAAATATCACCTGGTACAGCTGCTGTAATTGTCATTACTTCCTTTTTAACTGGGTGCACGAAAGAGAGTTTTCTAGCATGCAGATGAATGCTGCCATCTTTGTTGGATCTGTCAAAACCATATTTCAAATCCCCTTTTATTGGACAATTAATGCTTGCCAGTTGTGCTCTAATTTGATGGTGTCTTCCAGTTTCTAAAAGAATTTCTAAAGCTACATAGCGTTGCATTTTCTTTAAGATATGATAATGAAGTATAGCTTTTTTGCTATCTGGAACTTCTTTGGTGTTTGCGTAGCTTTTATTTTGCTTTGGATTTCTTTTAAGATAATGGGTAAGGGTGTCACTATCTTTTGGTGGCGAATTTTTTACTACTGCCCAATAGGTTTTCTTTGTTTGTCGCTCAGCAAAAGATTTGTTTAGTCTAGGTAGTGCCTTTGATGTCCTGGCAAATACAATCACACCACTTGTGGGTCTATCAAGCCTATGCACAACCCCAAGATACACGGCTCCGGGTTTATTGTATTTCTTAGCAAGATAGGCTTTGGTGATTTCAGAAAGGGGGGTATCTCCAGTCTTATCTCCCTGTACAATGTCTCCAGGGCGCTTGTTTACAACAATGATATGATTGTCTTCAAACAGCACCTGAAGGTTCTCTGGGGTGCTGTGTGTCGTTTTTTTATTTGTTTTGGTATGAGTATGTTGTTTTTCCGAAATACAATTTGTATTAGTACTGTTCTGTATCGTTTGGAAAATCTCCGCTTTTCACATCTGCACTGTAGTTTTTAAAAGCCGTAGTCATCTCCTTATACATATCCAAGTATCTTCTTAAAAAGCGAGGATTAAACTCATGTGTCATGCCAAGCATGTCATGTGTTACTAGTACTTGGCCGTCTATTGCGTTACCTGCTCCAATACCAATTACAGGTATGGTAAGGCTTTGTGCAACTTCTTGTGCAAGTTTGGCAGGAACCTTCTCTAGTACAATGGCAAAACATCCTGCTTTTTCTAAAAGTAAAGCGTCTTGTTTAAGCGCCTCTGCTTCTGCATCTTCTTTGGCCCTAACGGTGTAGGTTCCAAATTTATAGATAGATTGTGGTGTAAGTCCTAAATGCCCCATAACTGGAATACCCGCATTTAAAATTCTTTTTACAGATTCTTTAATTTCTTTACCACCTTCTACCTTTACTGCATGACCTCCACTTTCTTTCATGATACGAATGGCAGAGCGTAAGGCTTCTTTTGGATCACTTTGATAGCTCCCAAAAGGAATATCTACCACCACTAAACTACGCTCTACTGCGCGAATCACAGAGGTTGCATGATAAATCATCTGATCCAGTGTGATAGGGAGTGTAGTTTCATGTCCTGCCATAACATTAGAGGCAGAGTCACCAACAAGTATAACGTCTATGCCAGCTCCATCAACAATTTTTGCCATGGTATAGTCATAGGCTGTGAGCATAGAGATCTTCTCTCCACGATTTTTCATATCTACCAAGGTTTTGGTAGTGATTCTTTTGTATTGTTTCTTTGCTGTAGACATAAGGTGTTGTATAAAGTGTAAATGTACTAATTTGTATGTAATTTTTACTTTGGCTTATCTTATTAATTAGTCATATTTTGCACTTATAGTTGTGCTGTAATTCCATTTTTCTTGCACTTTTAGCACTTGCTCAATTACATCACGCACGCAGCCTTTACCTCCTTTTAGGTGAGAAACATACTTGCTTAGCGCTTTTATTTCTGGGACCGCATCTTGAGGGCAGCAAGGCATAACAACTTGTTGCATTACCTTATAATCTGGCAGGTCATCACCCATATACAATACTTGCTGTGGTGTGATATTGTTTTCTTGAAGATACTTTTCAAGTGTTTTTGTTTTGTGGTGTGTGCCTAGATGTATATCATTAATACCTAATCCGGCAAGTCGTTTACGAACTCCTTCATCAGTACCGCCAGAAATGATACACACATTAAAGCCCTCAAGCAGTGCTTCTTTTAAGGCAAAACCATCTTTGGTATGCATGGTTCTGTGCATTTCTCCATCTGTTGTTATTGTAATTGTTCCGTCTGTAAGCACGCCATCTACGTCAAAAACGAAGGTGGTGATTTGATGCAAATATTCTTTATAGCTTTTACTCATCTTGTGATATGTTTCTTTTTTGAATACTACTTGTAAGTAGTTGATATACTTCTTTTTGTTGTGTTGTAAGAAGCCCTTGATGTGTCTGAATTGTTTTTTTATCTCCTCTTTTGGCTGGTCCAGTTTGGGCCTGGGCAGGAGTAAGGTATTCTATTTTATTGGCCGTTTCTTTAATTAAAGGAGCCAAGAGGCTAAATTCTAATTGTTGTTTTTTTAAAATATCTTCTGAAATATGATATAATTCATTCACAAAATTATTTACAAATACGGCGGCAACATGCAACTTTGTCCTTTCAGTAGAACTAATGTTATACACTTTTTGTGAAATTAGAGTGCCTAAATTTGTTAATAAAGATAGATCCTCCTTGTTTTGTGCTTCCACACAAATAGGGATGTTTTTAAAGTCAATCTCTTTGTTTTTTGAAAATGTTTGTAAAGGGTAAAACACTCCTCTTTTATTGGTGTTACTAATAGCTTCTAAAGCAGCTCCTCCACAGGTGTGAGCCACCAATTTATTTGTAAAAGGAAGTTGTGATGTGAAACTGTGTATAGTATCGTCAGGGACTGCGGCGATATACACATCTGCCTTGGGTGTAATCTCTAGTATGTTTGTTATAAACCTCTTGTCGTGAGTGGTTTCTTTGGGTATACTGCGTGTATAGACTTGCAGTACCTTAATACCAGGGCTAGTCTCAAATACCTTAAATAGATGAGATCCAACATTACCAAAACCCAAAATAACAACTGTAATCATAGTGTAAAAATACAAGAATTTTTTATGGCAATAGTATGCCTTTTATGGAATGAATACTAAAGAGTGTTAATGCTATCACATTTCAGATGTATAAGGAGTACAAAAAGACCATTTTGTAGTATTTTTGCAAAAAATAATACTAGATGCAAAAGAAACTAGCTTCCATTATATTTTCTACCCGTTTAACGGCTACTTTATTTATTGTTTTTGCAATAGCAATGGCTGTTGGTACATTGGTTGATGCCTCTTCAGAGACTTCGCCCACACCGTATTCTCGAGCGCTAATATACAATGCATGGTGGTTTGAAGCTATTATGGGCTTATTCGTGGTTAATTTTCTAGGAAACATAGTTCGCTTTAAAATGTTTAGTAAAGAAAAAGCGACAACCCTAGTGATACACTTGTCTTTCATACTTATTCTGGTAGGCGCATTTGTAACAAGATATATTGGTTATGAGGGTGTTATGCAAATAAATGAGGGGGACACCTCCAACGAAATACTATCTGAGTTTGCCTATTTAAATGTTTTTATAGATGGTGATTATGTTATTGATGGCCAACAACAGCGCCTTAAATTAGCGCCAAAGAAAATGGATCTCTCCCAGCGATTGAGCAATCATTTTTCTATGAGTAAAACATACAACCAGACTCCTGTAACAATCACCTATAAAGATTTCATTAAAGGTGCTACCAAAGGAATGATTGAAGACCCGCTTGGAGAAGGATATCTTAAAATTGTTGAAGCCGGTGACGGAACACGCCATGATCATTACGTAAAAGTGGGAGAGGTTTCCAATATTCATAACATATTATTTGCTGTTAATAAGCCAACCAAAGGGGCTATAAATATATTCTATGATGAGCAGTCACAAGAATATCAAATACAATCATCTTTTGGGGGTGAGTACATGCGCATGGCAGATCAACAAAAAGGAATTGTTATTAAAGACAGTCTTCAAAATTTACAGTTGCGCTCGCTCTATCAAATGGCAGCCATGGCATTTGTAATTCCAGACCCTGTGGTTAACGGGCGTATGGGCATTGTAAAAGCCACTGAAGACGCTCCAGCTGTAACCAATGCTTTGATACTAAATGTTAGCTCTGGTGGCCAAACAAAGACTTTAGAACTTCTAGGAGGTAGAGGCTCTACACCAAGCCCCGTGAAGGTTGACATAAATGGTCTTGAGGTATATGCTACCTATGGAAGTAAAACAATAGAATTGCCTTTTAGTATCACCCTCAATGATTTTATTGCAGAGAAATACCCTGGCACAGAAAAAAGTTACAAATCTTTTAAAAGTAAAGTAACTGTTAATAGTGCCGATGGAACATTTCAAGAAGAAGAAATTTTCATGAATAATGTCTTAGATAAAGAAGGATTCCGCTTTTTTCAGTCTGGATTTCAGCCTGATGAGAAAGGGACTATTTTAGCGGTAAACCATGATATGTGGGGAACTTGGATTACCTATATAGGGTATTTCCTATTGTATTTTGGACTTATGGCAATTTTGTTTGATAGAAATTCCAGATTTGGAAACCTTAAAAAGTATCTAGAAAAAATAAAGAAAAAGAAGAAACTGCTAGCGTGTCTTACGATGCTTTTTATGAGTACCGTTGCCATTAGCCAGACAGATAACCACCAGCACGTAACTACTATTAACACACAAATAGATTCTTTGATTAATGCCAATGCGGTTTCTAAAGAGCACGCTGCAGCTTTTGCTCGTTTGGTAATTCAGGACAATGGCCGCATGAAGCCAATAAGTACTTTTGCCAGTGAGTTGATACGTAAGGTGAGTGGAAGTGACTCCTACAAAGGTCTAGATGCAAATCAAGTGTTTATGTCTGTAACACAATTTCCAAGACTGTGGTCTCAGGTACCCATAATTAAGTTAAAGAGAGGTAATGATAGCATACGAGATATAGTAGGTGTTCCTAAAGGTACTAAAACAATAGCCTTAATTGATTTGTTTGACAAAGATGTTAATTTTAAGCTAGATCCATATTTAGAGGCTGCTACCTCTACAAATACTCCTAATCAATTCCAAAAAGATTTTATTAAGGCCTATGAGAGCTATTATATATTTAATCAAGCGCTGGGGGGTAGTATTTTAAAGATATTTCCTGTACCCGCAGATCCTGGTAACAAATGGGTGTCTTACCCAGAACTTGACCAAAGCGCCATTAAAGGGCAAGATTCTATGTTTACAAAAACGGCTTTGCCCTTGTACTTTAATAGCCTTAGTGCTGCAAAGGCTAGTAACGATTATACAAAGCCTGCTGAAATATTGAGCCTCATTAGAGCTTACCAGAAAAAACATGGTAGTGAGGTGCTTCCAAGTGATTCTAAAATTAGCGCAGAGATAGCCTACAACAAAATTAATATTTTCAATAGATTGTTTCGTTATTTTACCCTCTTTGGCGTATTGATGTTTATTGGCATAATCATACAAATATTTAAAGAAGGACCTCTTGTAAATGGCTTTGTTAAAGTTTGTAAAATAGTGATTTGGTCTTTCTTTGTAGCCATGACCCTGGGGCTAATTGCACGCTGGTATATCTCTGGACATGCCCCTTGGACAGACGCCTATGAATCTATTATATATGTTGCTTGGGCCACCGTGTTTTTTGGTTTGGCATTTGGAAGGAAAAGTGATCTTACAGTAGCCTCTACTGCATTTGTAGCAGCTATTATATTATGGGTAGCTAATCAAAATTGGCTTGACCCTGCTATTTCGACATTAGTTCCTGTACTTGATAGCTATTGGCTTATGATACATGTGGCGGTTATTGTGGCTAGTTATGGACCCTTTACTTTAGGTATGATATTGGGTGTTACGGTTCTTATTTTAATGATTCTTACCAATGGCGCCAATAAAGCAAAAATGGATTTAAATATTAAAGAATTAACTACCATTAACGAACTTGCTTTAACTGTTGGTCTTGTGATGCTTACCATAGGAAACTTTTTGGGTGGTCAATGGGCAAATGAGAGTTGGGGACGATACTGGGGCTGGGATCCTAAAGAGACTTGGGCGCTTATTAGTATTATGATATATGCCTTTGTTATACACATGCGACTCGTTCCAGGTCTTCGAGGAAAATGGATCTATAACGTTGCCTCTATTGCTGCGTACGGTTCTATAATGATGACCTATTTTGGAGTTAACTTCTACTTAACTGGTTTGCATTCTTATGCTAGTGGAGATGTACCCGTGACTCCCTCTTTCGTGTATTATCTAGTAGCGTTTTTAGTTGTATTGGCTATTATATCCTATGTTTTCTATAGAAAACATTATATAAAAAAAGGATAGACCCTAGGGTCTATCCTTTTAAAACAATAACAAACGTTACTTAGTTATATAAAAAATCTGGTTGTAGATTAAGAAGGTTAACATCTTCTTGAACAGCCTCTTCAATCTGTATTTTATTGTACAGGCTTCTTGTCATTTCTTCAATTTCTATCTCTGATGTATTTAGCTTTTTGGCTATCTTTTTGTTTTCTTTTCCTTCGCTAATGTATTGCAATAGTTTTATTTCTATACCATCAAGGTCATACTGCATGATTAGATTTTCTAGATACATTTCTTCGGTTAATTTTATAATATTGTCTCTTTCCATCATTTCTTGTTTTTTTAGAAATATTTCCATTTCTGTTTTACGTGCTGCCGTTTCTTCTTTTATGTCTTTCATTCTAAATAGTATTGCATATGTCATTAACAGTATGTTAATGAAAAATGAAACCTTTACAATAGTTAAAGAGACGCCTAGAAATTCAATTCCAATTACTTGTAAAACGAAGTAATCAAGCACTAGCAATAATGGTATTGCCATACCTAGTACATAAAATTTTGAATAGTTGTTTTTTAAGAATAACATAATACCAGCTCCAAAGTAGCACGTTAATAAGGCGAAAGATATAATGTTTACGGCTATGGGAAGCATTGCATTATCAACAAACCAATGTGTTACAGATAGTCCTGCAGCAACTAAAAACAGAGGTAGAGTAAATGTTTTTAATTTTGGAAAGTATTCTTTTATTGTTAAATACTGGGATGAATACAAGGCTACTAAACCTGCGGTAGCGCAAAGTATAGTTGTGGTAACGCCAGTACCTTTAAATAAGGTTTGTTGAAATAATAGGCCAGAGAGGTTGTCTTCTCCTAAGAACAATATCAGGGTTCCTGTTACTGCTAATCCAAAATATCCAAAGACTTTTTCTTCGAATAAAAAGAAGCTTATCAAGTTTAAAAGTAGGATAATGCTAATTGCTCCATAAAAGCTACCTTTTAAAAACAAGCTAGCTGTTGTGTTGGCTTCACTTTTTTGTGACACTTCTCTTACAACAGATGCTGCTTTTATCGGCAAGGCCATTGCAGTGATACTAGTAAAGTTACTTACACTAGATAATAATGAACTTTGCGCAATACGTTCTTTACTTTTTTCTGTTTTTGCTGTTACAGCACTATAACTAAATAGGCACAAAAGTAAAAACAAACAAAACTTGGGGGCATTCGTTTGATGTTTCATAATAGTAGGTTTAATTTATTTGGGACCGGCAAGATACAAAACATTTACACTTTAACTAATAAATATGCATTTAATCGATGAAATGCACAAAAAAAAGAGTTTCACGTATATGTGAAACTCTTTTTACATTCTATTTAATTGGTTTTTAGTGCCCTACCATATCTTCTGGTTTTACCCAAGCATCAAACTCAGCTTCACTTAAATATCCTAGATTTACAGCCTCTTGCTTTAGCGTAGTTCCATTTTTATGAGCTGTATTTGCTATTTCTGCTGCTTTATAATAGCCTATTTTGGTGTTTAAAGCGGTAACAAGCATTAGAGAGTTGTTTAATTGTTGGTCTATTACAGCTTCGTTGGCTTTAATACCACTTGCGCAATGCGCCTCAAAAGATAGGCAAGCATCACCCAGTAGCTGTGCAGATTCCAACATGTTTGAGGCCATCACAGGTTTAAAGACGTTTAATTCATAGTGTCCTTGCATACCACCAACTGCTATTGCCATGTCATTACCTATTACTTGCGCGCATACCATAGTGAGCGCCTCACACTGAGTAGGGTTCACTTTACCTGGCATAATAGATGATCCAGGTTCATTAGCAGGGATAGCTATTTCTCCAATACCACATCTAGGTCCACTAGCCAGCATTCGAATATCATTGGCTATTTTGTTTAATGATACTGCCAATTGTTTTAAAGCCCCATGAGATTCAACAATAGCATCATGAGCAGCTAATGCTTCAAATTTGTTTTTTGCAGTAATTAAAGAAAGGCCAGTAAAGTTTGCGATATGAGCTGCAACATTCTCTGAGTAGCCTTTAGGGGTGTTAATACCTGTTCCTACTGCAGTTCCTCCTAATGCCAATTGAGATAAGTGTGGCAAGGTGTTTTTTAATGCCATAAGCCCATGCTCTAATTGAGATGCATAGCCGCTAAACTCTTGTCCAAGGGTTAGGGGAGTAGCATCCATTAAGTGGGTTCGTCCAATTTTAACGATTTTATCAAACTCTTTAGACTTTGCTAGCAATGTGTTGTATAATTTGGTAACACCAGGAATGGTTAGGTCTATTAGTTTTTTGTAGGATGCAATATGCATTGCAGTTGGGAACGTATCGTTTGATGACTGAGATTTATTCACATCATCATTAGGTTGTAGTGTTTTTTCTCCCTGGCCAATAGTTTTTCCTGCCAATTGATGGGCACGATTTGCTATTACCTCATTAACGTTCATGTTACTTTGGGTTCCACTACCAGTTTGCCAAATAACAAGTGGGAATTGAGCATCGTGTTTACCTTCTAATATTTCATCACATACAGCGGCTATTAAATCTCTTTTAACCTCAGGAAGGCCTCCCAATTCACAGTTAGAAAATGCGGCTGCTTTTTTTAGATACGCAAAACCATATATTATTTCTAGTGGCATAGATCCTGGTCTGCCAATTTTAAAGTTATTTCTAGAGCGCTGTGTTTGAGCTCCCCACAATACATTAGAGGGTACTTTAACCTCACCCATTGTATCTTTTTCTATTCTAAAATCTTCCATATGTAAATACTTGATATATTACAAAAATACTAGTTTATAGGAGTTTAGTTGTATATATAGCTGTCTCTTATACACATCTGACGCTGCCGACGAAGAGGATAGTGTAG
>CAJXUG010000028.1:0-14485 GCA_913060785.1 uncultured Flavobacteriaceae bacterium
TATCCTCTTCGTCGGCAGCGTCAGATGTGTATAAGAGACAGCTATATCTATGGAGGGTAAAAGTCATGGTTGCCAGTAAAATGAAAGCTGTAACTTGATGTAATACTCCCAGCCAAACAGGAACAAACAATACTAAGGTAAGCACACCTAACACAAATTGCACCCCAACTAGAATTAAAAGTAAGTTGACACTCTTTTGTTGTAGTGTGGTGGTTTTATTTTTTCTAGCCTTAAACCATATAAACCCGATAATACCAACAACAATATAGGCTAGGTATCGGTGTATAAATTGCACACCGCTTTTGCCTTCTATAAAGTTTCTCCAAAGTGGTTCTTGTTCTGTGGTTACACTTTGGTGTATAAGCTCTCCGTCATTCATTAGTGGCCAGTGGTTATGAATCCAACCAGCATCTAGACCGGCAACAAAAGCGCCCCAGATGATTTGAATTACTAGTATAACAAGCCCCACTCTAATAAGATTTCTAAACCTGGTGTTTATTTGTTTTTTTGAAGGAAAAATTAAATCTAAAGCCACCCAAAAAGTATACGCAAAGGTCAAAAATGCGGTTGTTAAGTGCATGGCGAGTCTGTAATGGCTTACATCTGGTTTATCCACCAGGCCACTTTTCACCATAAACCAACCCAAAAATCCTTGAAAGCCACCCATAGCTAGCAAAATCAAACATTTTTTGATAGTTGATTTTGTAAGCTGTTTTCTAAGCAAGAAATATACAAATGGAATCACAAAAACCAATCCTATAAAACGGCCTATTACACGGTGTATCCATTCCCAGAAATAAATATCTTTAAACTCATCTATAGTCATGTTATAGTTAAGTTTTTGATATTCTGGGTATTGTTTGTATAAATCGAAAGCTTCATTCCATTGCAAGGCATTTGTTGGAGGAATGGTGCCAGAAATTAATTTGTAATTTGAGATAGACAAGCCAGAATGTGTAAGGCGGGTAATACCTCCTACAATTACCATAATAAAAATAAGTATACATCCCGTTAGGAGCCAGTATATCACCTTTTTGTTGTCTTTCATACCGTTGTTTTTAATCCTAGTTTCGCCCCTTTTTCTAACATAAAAGCTATAGCTGGCTCATACTCATTGGGTATTTCACCCTCCAATATAGCCTCTTTTATAGCCTCTTTGATTTGTCCAATCTCACGGCAGGGAGATAATCCAAAAGTCTTCATAATCTCTTGCCCACTAACTGGAGGCTGAAAATTACGGATGCTATCACGCTTCTCTACCTCTATAATTTTAGCACGTACAATCTTGAAATTATCATGGTATGTTTTAAATTTTGCGGTGTTTTTAGTGGTGATATCTGCCTCACAAAGTGTCATTAAATCTTCTACACTTTCTCCAGCATCAAATATCAAACGCCGCACAGCGCTATCTGTCACATCGCTTGCCAGTACAATTGGTCTTGAGCTCATTAATACCATTTTTTGAACAAACTTCATCTTGTCATTAAGTGGCATTTTGAGTCTTTTAAAGAGTGTAAATACCATTTTGGCTCCAACAAATTCATGGGCATGAAACGTCCAGCCAATTTTTTTATCAAAGCGTTTTGTGGGAGCCTTACCAATATCATGTAATAATGCTGCCCAGCGAAGCCAGAGGTTGTCTGTAGTTTTTGCAATGTTATCTACCACCTCTAGGGTGTGCCAAAAGTTATCTTTATGGCGTTGCCCTTCTTTTTCGTCGATACCTTGCAGAGCCACAAGCTCTGGAAGTATTAAAGGAAGTAGTGTTGTTTTATGCAGTAATGAAAATCCTTTAGAGGGTTTACGGGAGGCTATAATTTTATGTAACTCATCCACAATGCGCTCTTTAGAGATGATGTTTATTCTCTGGGCATTTTTAGTTATTGCCTCCAATGAATCTTCTTCAATAATAAAATCTAATTGTGTAGCAAATCTCAGTGCTCGCATCATTCTAAGTGGATCATCACTGTAGGTAATCTCTGGATCTAAAGGCGTGCGTATTATTTTGGCCTCTATATCTGCAATACCATTAAAGGGGTCTAAAAGCGCTCCAAAATTAGCTTCCCCTAGACTAAGTGCCAATGCATTTATAGTAAAGTCTCTACGGTTTTGATCATCTTGAAGGGTGCCGTTTTCTACAACTGGATTTCTACTGTCTTGTTGGTAGGATTCTTTGCGTGCTCCAACAAACTCTAATTCAATACCATCTGTTTTTAGCATGGCAGTGCCATAGTTTTTAAACACCGTTACCTTTGGCTTGCCAGGCAGCAATTTCGAGACTTCTTTTGCAAGTGCAATTCCTGAGCCAACACACACAATGTCTATGTCTTTTGGATTTCCTCTTTTTAATATATAATCGCGCACAAAACCGCCAATAACATAGGCGTCCAGACCAATGTTTGATGCTGCCCGTGAAACGGTTTTAAAAATAGGATTTTGTAATGCCTTAGAATGTGTAGTTATCCCCACGTAATTGCATATTTATTTGCTTTTACAAAGTTACGTCATAGGGCTTAAAAACCGAAGTGAATTTTCACTATTTACAAAATTATTCTCGTATAATTTTTACTTGTCCATCCATGGTTAATTTAATAATTGCAGATGGGCTATGTGATTTTTTATTTCTTTCAAAATCAACAACATAATCTACACCTTCAAGAATTTCAGGAGAAATTTGCTTAAAAGTCATGGGTGTTTTTTGGCCACTAACATTGGCAGAGGTAGAAATAATAGGTCTTCTAAATTTTCGTACAAGTGTCTTCGCAAAAGTGTCATTTACAACACGAATGGCAAGAGAATTATCTGGGGCGATGATGTTTTGTGAAACTCTAATAGGATCGTCATAGATAATGGTAGTTGGTTTGGCAGCGTATCTTAAAATATCATAAGCAACCTCTGGAATTTCTTCTACAAATTGATTTAACATTTTAAAGTCGTGCACAAGGCAAATCATAGATTTACTATCTTCACGTTGCTTTAGCTTATATATTTTGTCAATTGCCTCTGGATTTGAAGAATCACAGCCGATTCCCCAAACAGTGTCTGTTGGATATAGGATTATCCCTCCTTTTTTAAGCACATTTAGGCAATTATTTATTTCAGTTCGCATACGTCAAGGAGTTATTATATATATGCAAAAGTACTAAATTACTTATTGTTTCTCTCCTGTAAAAATGCTCTTTATTATTAAAATTAGTGCACCTTTAATTATCAATATGTAAATTGTCTTATCTTTGAATTAAATTGTATTTGTAATTGAAAATATCCTTATTAATATCTACTTATAATTGGCCTGAAGCCCTAGATTTGGTTTTGTTAAGTGTCGAAAAATTGACAGTAAAGCCAGATGAACTCTTACTGGCTGACGACGGTTCAACGCTAGAGACTACAAACTTAATTAATGCTTTTAAGAAAAGATCTAGTATCCCTGTTAGTCATGTTTGGCATCAGGACAAGGGTTTTAATAGGTCTGCAATTTTGAATAAGGCCATTGCTCAAAGCACAGCAGATTACATTATACAAACAGATGGAGATTGTATTTTACATCCAAGCTTTGTGAAAGATCATAAGTTTTTAGCAAAAAAAAATAGGTATTTGTTTGGAAGTCGTGTTTCGATTAATGAAAAAGTATCACCAAGATTGTTTTTGGATAAAAAGATTACATTTAACTTTTTCTCATCTGGAGTTAACAAACGTTTAAGAGCCATTAGAATACCATTATTTAGTGTTTTTTTTAAACCAAAGAAAGTCTTGTCTAAGAAAATTAGAGGTTGTAATATTTCTTATTGGAAAAAGGATTTTATAAGTGTTAATGGCTATAATGAAGACATGACAGGGTGGGGCAGAGAAGATTCTGAGCTTATTACTCGAATGATTAACAAGGGGTGTATCGGTAAGCGAGTTCGTTATTGTGGATTAATTTATCATATTTGGCATCCACCAGCTTCCAAAACTAGTTTCAATAAAAACGATCAAATTCAGAAAGATGCTACCATAAACAAGACCATTCGATGTGAAAATGGTATTGATAAATATTTATGAATCTTTTAGAGCATTTAAATATGTATTGATGGCTTTTGTTGCTCTTTGGGTGGCTGTTGAACCATTTTCTGAATAAATATTTTCTTCTTTTATCTGTTCTTGAATTGGTTTGTATTTCTTGAAATTTAATTCAGTGTTTTGAAGCGCTTTTTCTAGTGTTTTACTAGTATTGATAACTTCACCGCATTGCCAAAATCTATAATGACTGTCTTTGTTGTAGTTGATCTTTTCAGAATTAATAAAAATACAAGGTCTAGGGGTTATAATAAATTCATATACTTGGCTAGAAACATCTCCTAAATAAATAGTTGCCTGTTGGGTATAAGTCATGTTTACACTTTGTGTACTTCCTAAATCCAAATGTATGTTTTTGGCCTCAAAATATGTTGCAGGAATTTCTCGCTTTTTTTCCATGCCTTTTTCTGCAAATAAATTAATATGTGGAGCAAAAATTAGGTTGTAATCTGGGTTGTTGTAAAAAAACGCTAAGATGTCTAACCCATGATCATGCCACGAGGAAAAAGGGGGCATAAAATGAGGATTGTATAAAACTATTGGATTATCATTAGTAAAATAATTTTTTCTTATTTGGTTTTTGACAGCATCTATTTTCGGATACCCACATAAAATATTTTGCTTACTTAGTAAGTCCCTCTTTTTTAATTGATTGTAAAAAAAGTGGCCAGTAACTAGATGTAAATCAAAGTATGTTAAATCTTTTTTAAATGCATAAGCACGTCCTGCAAGACCGTGAGCAAAATAAATAAAAATTGGTTTTTTTTCACTTTTCCGACTCTTGTACAGTGTGTGTTGTATGAAATCTGTAAAAACCAAAGCATCAAAGCAAGAAAGGAGATAGTTCTTGTTTTTTTTCATCCAAAATGCTTTTCTAGGAAAATCTCTATTTTTTAATTTATCTGTAAAAGCTCTAAAAGCTTTGGTTTTAAGCTCCTCTAGAATTACATCTTCTCCATTTAATCTTTTAAGTGAATCTCTAAGGTAGGTGTGTTTGGAGGGAAATGTTAGAATACTCACTTTATTTGTTTTTGCTAGTTCAATAGCTGTGGTAATAAAATGATCTATGTGGTGAATTTCATCAAGAAAAATAAATCCAATTTTTTGATTTTGTACGCTGCTTTGCGAATTTGAATTATTGGTCATAATGCTTTTTAAAGGTAGAAATTATGTTTGCTAAAATCCAAAAATAGATACTTCAGACTGCAAACTACAAGAAATACCTGTTCCATATTTATTTAATATTTCGATATAATAACCATAGATTCACATATCTTTTAAAGACAGAGAACGCGCTGGTATAGGCCAATATAAAACCCCTTTTTCCGTCAAGAATACCTAATTTAAAAAAATATTGATTTATAAACCGATACCAAGGCCTAAAAAAGAAATGATACCCTTTTGGTTTGATCCCTTTGTTATATAACATTTTTGCCTTTAAAGCGCTGTAGTGATGCATTTTAGCGGTATAATTATCAAAGGTAGTATAGGTGTAGTGCGGTAGTTTGTTTTTTAATGTTGCGGTTATACCGCTTGTTTGCAGTACCTCATGTACAAGATTGTCATTATAGACGCAGTAATTTTTGTTAAAAAGCCGAATCACATTGTCATTTTGCAGGCCGCTAAATCTAATTTGTTTGCCCATAAAATGAAACTCTCTGTTTACATAATATGCTATCGCTTTAGGATCTTTAAGTGTGTTTAGAATTTCTTGTGATAGTTGTTTTGTAATTTTTTCATCAGGATCAAAAAAGACAATCCAGTCATGGGTAGCTTTGCTGATTGCTACGTTTTTTTGAGTAGAAAAATCATCAAAGGTTCTTTGAAACACCTTTACTTTTTCATGTTCCTTGGCGATGGCCAGTGTTTTATCTGTACTGTAAGAATCTAAAATAATGATTTCATCTGCAAACCAAAGACTGTCTAAAAAAGCGGGGAGGGCCTTCTCTTCATTTAGGGTAATGATAACCGCAGAAATTTTTGTTTGGTTTTTCAATGTAGCAATATTGTTTGGGTAAAAATACTCATTTTACAGCTATAAAATAAAGCCTCTATAGCCAGTGTTTTATCGGTAAGCTACTCCATGGATTTATGTAGCAGATGTAGCTTAACATACCTTTGAAAAACCCCATAAGCATTAACCCCAGCAACCGTTAGCCCAGGAACCCCATCTTTATAGCCTCCTTTTATGATGTATGATTTAAAAAACCGAAACAATGGTTTAAACCAAAAGTGCATCCAAGTGGCTCTTTTGCCTTTAGCATATTGTTGTTTGGCTTGAAACCAGGCATAGCTTTCTTTTTTTGTGATGTAGCTGTGTAAATTTTTGTAGGTGTAATGCAACATCTTGTTTTTGAGCCTGCCCACAGAGCCGTTACATAGTAGTTTTTCATGCACTTCTCCTATAAAGTGAGCTCCTTCACGCTTTACTAAACGCAGCACATCATCACTGTGGCTGTATAGAAAACGATTCATGTAAAAATGAGGAAAGTTTATCTTATACCCTGAGTGTACTGGGTTTTGTATGGTTTCTTTAATTTCTTTTTCTAAGGATTGGGTGACGCGCTCATCTGCATCCAAAAATAAAACCCATTGGCCTTTTGCATGTTTTAATGCTTCATTTTTTTGATTACTGAAATTATCAAACTCTCTAGAGAGAACTTTGCTTACATGGGGTGTTGCTAGGGTAAGTGTTGCATCTTCACTAAAAGAGTCTATAAGTATAATCTCATCTGCAAATGCAACACTTTTTAATGCATCCTCAATGTAGCCCGCTTCATTGAAAGTGGGTATGATAACAGTTAATGTGGGCGTTTTATGCATTGTAAACAAAGGTACTAAAATTAGCCTTTAGAGACCTTGGCTTTTAAATAATTCAAATACCTAAGGATAATCCTGGTGTTTATAAATGTGGCGGGTAGCCCTTTGTGTATCGTCCTATTTTACTTAAAAATTATAGGAGTTGTCTGATCGCTAAGATTTTTAGAACCAAACACAAAATCTAGTATATTTGCACTAATGAAAACAATAGACACCTCTATTATTATTAGCACTTATAATAACACTCAATGGCTAGAGAAAGTACTCTATGGCTATAACAATCAAACTTACAGATTGTTTGAGATTGTTATTGCCGATGATGGTTCTGGACCCCAAACAAAAGCCCTTTTAGAGCGTCTACAAAAAGAGGTTTTTTACCCTATAATACATGTTTGGCATGAAGATAATGGATTTCAAAAATCTGAGATTTTAAATAAAGCAGTTAAAAAGTGTTCTACAGCCTATACCATTATGAGTGATGGTGATTGCATCCCAAGAAAAGACTTTGTAGAACAACACGTAAAATACAGAGAAGAAGGTTGTTTCTTATCTGGTGGGTACTTTATGTTACCTATGGATATTTCACAAAGTATTGATAAAGAAGATATTTATGCGGGTCGCTGCTTTGATTTAAAATGGCTAAAAGAGAAAGGTTTGCAAACCTCTTTTAAAAACAGTAAGCTTACTGCAAAGCCTATAACTGCCTCTATTTTGAATTTAATAACTCCAACTAATGCTAGTTGGAATGGACACAATGCCTCTGGCTGGACAAAAGATATAATTGCTGTAAATGGCCTAAATGAGCAAATGCAATACGGAGGGCAAGACAGAGAACTAGGAGAACGCTTGTTTAACTCTGGCATTAAGAGCAAACAAATACGCTATAATGCAATTGTAGTGCATCTTGACCATCCAAGGGGATATAAAAATGAAGTTTCCATAAAGAAAAACCAAACTATTCGGAGAGAAACCCGTGAGTTACAAAAAAAATGGACCACTCATGGTATTATAAAAGATGCCCATATAAAAGCTCCCGTATCTATTATACTAAGTACCTATAACCAACCTTTATGGTTAGAGAAATCATTGTGGGGTTATGAGCAACAAGATATTAAGGATTTTGAAATTGTAATTGCAGATGATGGATCAACACAAGAAACGACGGATGTAATTAAACGATTTCAAAAAGAGTCTTCTTTGCGCATAAAACATGTATGGCAAGAGGATGACGGTTTTCAAAAAACAAAAATTTTAAACAAAGCCATACTCGCCAGTGAGGGTGATTACCTTATTTTTAGTGATGGAGATTGTATTGCTAGGAAAGATTTTGTGTTTAAACATTTAAAATACAGAAGACCAAAGCATTTCTTATCTGGAGGCTATTATAAACTGTCTCAAAGTATTAGTGATGCCGTTTCTAAAGAAAATATAGTTTCTCAATCTTGTTTTGATGCAGCTTGGTTATTAGAAAATGGGCAGCCTAAAAACTTCAAAATAAATAAACTAACCTCTCATGGTACCAAAGAAGTAATGCTCAATACTTTTACTACCACAACACCAACCTGGGACGGCAACAACGCCTCTGGCTGGCGTGAAGACATACTTGCTGTAAATGGCTTTGATGCTAGAATGCAATATGGGGGAGAGGATAGAGAACTTGGGGAGCGTTTAACAAATTATGGTGTACAAGGTATCCAGATACGTTATAGCGCCGTGGCAGTTCACCTAGAGCATGCTCGCGGGTATGTTACCCAAGATATGATTGAGAAAAATAAAACCATTCGGGCACACACTCGTAAACAAAACATTGTATGGACACCTTATGGTATAAACCCTAAAGAGGTTGCAGGAGATTCTAAAAGTGTTATTGGTTAAGGTGTTTTTGTAAAAAAGGATTAAGTTTTTTAAGTATCATCTCAGGGGTAAGTTTATGATACAATGCGTCTGGGTTTTTTTCTATTTTTCTAGTTTCTTCTTGGGTAAAGGTTTTAAATAAATCTGGTTGCTCCTCTAGTAAATGTATAGAATCATGAGCCTCTCCATCTTCAAAGCTACACCAGCTTTCTTTATTGATATAAGGAGAGTATATCGTAAAAGTTGGAACGTTTAATGCTTTGGTAATATGCACACTTCCTCCTTCATTGGCAACTAGTATATCACAGGTGTTCATAAGGCAAATAAAGCCTCTTATAGAGTCTTCATAGATATCCATGTTTATGTATTGCTTGTCTGCGCACATTTCATAGATTTTTAGCGCTTGCTGTTTTTGATGTGGCGCATAATTAAATAAAATAGTAGCCTTATAGGTTGTTGTAATAAAATCTATAAGGGCAACAATGTAAGGGTACGGCATTGATTTTTGTGGAGTACTTCCCAACACCCCTAGCATAATTACAGGTTTTTTTAGCGCATGGGTGGGAGCATATTGTTTTTCTTTTTCTGTTAAAAAAATCTTTGGCTCATAATCTGGATTAGATAAATCAAACACAGAAGTAATCATGTTTATTTTATCTTCAATGGCTTTTCCGCAATTTTTAGAACGCTGTTCTAAATAACTAATAGGGTGGGTGTAAAAAGGTAGTTTTAGTTTTTTATGAGCTCGTTTTTGTCCTATTCTATATGGGGCTTTGGAGTATAAACAAATAAGTCTGCTTTGTAATTTAGAGTAGGGGTCAAAAATAATAGCATACTTTTGAGCTCTAATATAGCGCATCATTTTAAATAGTTCAAGTGGTTTTTTTAACACCTTTTCTTGAACCGAAATAACACGATCTATATTTGGGTTATTCTCTAAAACACCCACTGTGTAGTCATACACAAAATAGGTGACATGACTTTTTGGAAATACCTTTTTAATGTTATTTGCAATCACTGAGCTTATCAGTACATCGCCAATTCGTTTATTTTGTATTACCAGTATTTGTTTGAGTTCCATTATCTTCGCAAAATACCTTTTTTTTAAATGTATTTAAAATTTATTAATGTCATTAACCCTCACTACACATCCTAATTTTGTAAGCTCAGAAAAAGCCATTGCAGATTTTCTTGCAGATTTTGAGCATGCAGGTGAGTATCTCACCAAAGGAGATAGAAATGTCATTAAAAAAGCAACTATAGATGGGGTTACTATAACCATTAAAAAATTTAAGACACCAAATTTTTTTCAGTCTCTTGTGTATAGATACCTAAGACAAAGCAAAGCAAAACGTTCTTTTAAATATGCAATAAAACTTATAGAATCTGGTATTAACACTCCGTTTCCTGTAGCCTTTGCAGAGCGTTTTAATGGCGGTCTTAAAGAAAGCTATTACCTATGTGAGTTTGTGGAGTATGATATAGATTTTAGAGTCTTAAATCATACACCGCTTTATCCCAATAGAGATGAGATTTTAACTCAATTTGCAAGTTTCACTTTTAAGCTGCACGAAAACAACATTAATTTTCTAGATCATTCTCCAGGAAATACGTTGATTAAAATTTCAGAAAACAACACCTACGATTTTTATTTAATAGATTTAAATAGAATGCGTTTTGAAACCATGTCTTTAAAAAAGCGGATGCATAATTTTAGGCGTATGTGGTTGTCAAAAAAAATGGTGCGTATTATGGCCGCCCAGTATGCAATATTATACAATGTGCCTTTTACTATAGTTCACGGGCTTATGTTGTCTTACAGTAAAGAGTTTCAAGGCAAGGCAAACAAGAGAAAACTTCGCAAAGCCAAGCGAAAGTCTTAAAAGGATTGCTACAAATCACGACGTTTTAAAATAAGGTAAGACCAATACACAAATAGGGTGGTCCACACTAGGCAAATAAGCGCCGAGTGCCAAGGAACATCGTATGATTTATCAAAACTTTCTCCTACTTGACTGGCCAGGGTTTGAACTGCGCCCAACCTAGTAAAAGGCTCTGCAATAAGGTCTGACATGGCATTAAGGGGTAATAGATTATATACATTGTCTATAAGGTTAATGTCTTTTTTGTTTTTCAAATAGCTGAAAACTATAAATATAAAGCCCTCAAAAACCTGCCACACTCCCAAAAAACCCAGTGCAAATGCAGATCTTTTTATCCAGATACCTAAAAACATACACATACTAAAAAAGGTAGTTAACTTTATAAAATACCCAAGCATGTATTGCATGTCGGTAAAGACAATACTTATTTCTGTAAAGTCGCTAAACACCATGCCCAGTGTAAGTGTTACTACAAACAAAACCACAGAAGATATCACAGAAAAAAGCAATACTGCTAAAAATTTTGACAGTATAAACTCTTTTTTACTAAACCCATCAATAAGGTTTTGTTTAAGGGTGTTGTAACTGTATTCGTTTGCAACAATAGAGACAATAACAATGGCAAAGAATATTTTAAGCCAAGACGCCATAAAGACATTAAAGTGCCAAATAAAAGGGAAGTTAAAAATTCCTTGGTCTGCAATTCTAAAGTTTATACCAGCAAAGTCAAATTCATAAGAGGCAATTAGAGAGATACCTAGAATAAGGGAACAATACACAATGGTAATGACCTTTGCTGCTTTGTTGCGTTTTATTTTATCGAGTTCTATAGAGAGTAATCTAAGCATGTGTTTCTAGTTGTTGGTTTGTGCTGGGTTTTGGGTCAAGGCTAAGAATTTCTCTTCTAGAGATTCTTTTCTTTGCACAAGGTGAGATAGGGTGATTCCTTTTTCAAACAAAAAGGCATTGAGTTTTGCGGCGTCCATTTCTTGTGTAAGATTGGCTACTAGATAGGCTGCATCTTGTTTGATGTTCTCAAAAGAGGTGCTTTCTTCCAGTACTTTTTTAAGTCCTAGCATGTCGCTGCATTGCAGGGTAACAAAACCAAAACTTGCATTCATTTGTTCAACTCTACCCACATACAGGCTTTTTCCTTTGCTAAGTACCACCACATGAGTACATACTTTCTCGACCTCATCTAAAAGATGAGATGCCAATAAAATGGTAGTGCCCTGTGATGCGATTTTTTGGATAATTCCCCTAATTTGATGAATCCCTTGAGGGTCAAGACCGTTTGTAGGTTCATCTAGTATTAGAATTTCAGGAGTGTTTAACAGCGCAGATGCAATGGCAAGACGTTGTTTCATACCCAGTGAAAAACCTTTAAAGGTATCATCTTGACGCTCTAGTAGCCCAACGGTGTCTAATGTTTTTTGAACCTGGGTTGTGGCCACCCCTTTAATTTTGCAAACCAGCTCAAGGTTTTGTTTGGCGCTCATATAAGGGTAGAAATTTGGCCGCTCTATAATAGCACCTACTTTTTTTAAGGCATTATGTGTAGATACATCGCCTCCAAACCAAGAAAAATTTCCAGAGGTTTTATTTACTACGTTTAATACAATGCCCAAAGTGGTAGATTTTCCGCTGCCGTTGGGGCCTAAAATGCCATATACATTCCCTTTTTCTATAGAGAAAGAAAGATTGTCTACCGCAGTAAGTCTACCAAATTTTTTGGTCAGGTTTTCAATAGTAAGAATTGTTTCCAAAAGCAAATATGTATTAGTTAGCCATCTATTTGACGAGTTAGCTTGTTTATTGTTACATTTATTAAAAGATAATAAAGACTATCAATTGTTGTGAGTTTAGTACTATAATTTAATCTTTGTGTTAATACAGTGTTTATGAAAAAAGTTGTTTTAATTACAGGAGGGTCTTCAGGAATAGGAAAGGCCATTGGAGAATACTTACTAGCAAAGGATTACAAGGTTTACGGAACATCTAGAAACCCAGATCGCTTTAAGACAGACTTTCCTTTCCCATTATTACAACTAGATGTAACCAACATACAGAGTATTAAAGCCTGTGTTGCATTATTACTTAAAAAAGAGGCAACACTAGATGTATTGATTAATAATGCTGGAGTTGGAATTACTGGCCCTTTGGAAGAAACACCAATAGAAGAGATCCAAAAGGCATTCGCAACAAATTTGTATGGACCCATACAAATAACCAATGAGGTATTGCCCTCTATGCGAAATCAAAAGAGTGGCCATATTATAAATATTACTTCTATTGCAGGGTATATGGGCTTGCCCTATAGAGGCATTTATAGTGCAACCAAAGCAGCTCTAGAGATTACTACAGAAGCCTACAGAATGGAATTAATGCAATTTGGCATACAGATGGCTAATGTAGCCCCTGGAGATTTTGCTACCAATATTGCTGCAGGAAGATACCATGCTCCTGTAAGAGAACTCTCTCCCTATAGAAAAGCATACGGAGCTACTTTAAAAATGATGGATGCAGATGTGGATAGTGGTCAAAATCCAATACAAATGGCGGAGGCTGTTTATCATATCATCAACAAAAAAACACCCAAAGTTAGATACAAAGTGGGTGCTTTTTTACAGAAATTTTCTATTGTTTTAAAGAAGGTGTTGCCTTCAAAAATGTATGAGAAAATACTAATGAATCATTACAAACTCTAAAGGTATTTTTTTGCCATAGCTTGTTGTTTGGAAATTGCCTGGCCAAACTCTGTTTTCATTCGATTTACCAATTCCTTTATAGGCATTGTGTCTTCAATGGCAGTTACTCCTTGACCTGCAGACCAAATTGTCTTCCATGCTTTGGCCTCTGTATCCATTTCTTTTCCGAAATCTATTTTGCCTTTGCTTTCTATTTGTTCTTGAGTAATCCCAGCATTTTCTAAACTCTTACTTAAAAAGTTTGCACTCACACCACTAATAGCAGCTGTGTAGGTAACATCTTTTGTTTGAGAGTCAATAATCATGTCTCTATATTCTTTATTAGCGCTGCTTTCTTTAGTGTTTATAAAGCGAGTACCCATGTAGGCTAAATCTGCTCCCATTTGCATTGCACTGGCTATATCTTGCCCTGTGCTTAATGCTCCAGATAAAAGAACAAAACCATCAAAAATCTTTTTAATTTCATTTATAAATGGCACTGGATGAAGAGTTCCTGCATGTCCTCCAGCGCCTGCGCATACTAAAATTAAACCATCAACACCAGCCTCAATAGCCTTCTCTGCATGACGCCTTTTAATAACATCGTGAAAAACCAAACCACCATAACTGTGTACGGCATCAACCACAAGACTAATTGCCCCTAAAGAGGTTATAATTAATGGTACTTTGTGTTTTACACATACTTGCATGTCTGGCTCTACTCTTGGGTTAGTGAAATGCACAATAAGATTTACACCAAAAGGAGCTGCTTTTTTCCCTGTTTCTTTTTCCCAGGCTTCTAGCTCTGTTTTTATTTGTACCACCCACTGCTCGAAACCCTCGGTTGTGCGTTGATTTAATGCCGGAAAAGTACCTACGATACCATTTTTACATGCTTCAATGACAAGTTCTGGTCCTGATATTAAAAACATAGGAGCGGCAACTAAAGGCAGGCTAAGGTTTTGTGTGAATTTATTTTTGTCCATAGAGATGTATGCTTTTATTACAATTTTTTTTAAACACTAATTTAATTAATGTGGGTCTTTTTCTTTTTTTCAAACAACTTGGTTATTCTTCCTGCAAAAGTATCAAGGTCAAAAACCCCTTGATCTGTGGTTGCTCTGTAGGTTCTGTCTCTTATACACATCTCCGAGCCCACGAGACCGGCAGAAATCTCGTATGCCG
>CAJXUG010000029.1:0-14480 GCA_913060785.1 uncultured Flavobacteriaceae bacterium
AGATTTCTGCCTGTCTCGTGGGCTCGGAGATGTGTATAAGAGACAGTGCTAGAACCTTTTGGATATTATGAATTTGAGTATTTTGATGCTGCAGGGTGGCCTCATTATAAAATACTTGAACAATTACCCCCTTTAAAGCCGGGGGAGCAAACCGTATTAATGAAGGAAGCGATTGTTCAATATTTCTTAGAAAAAGAAGTCATACAATAATCAAAACCACTGCAACTATTACCACAAATTTGCAATCGTATGTGAAGTACTTTCTGTAATTTTGTGGTCTTGAATGTTATATTATGATAGATAAGATTAAAGAACATATTACACAAGTAGAAGCCTTTTCTGCTACCACACTTATCCAGGTAGAAGATTTTAGAATTAAATACTTGGGTAGTAAAGGATTATTAAAAGAGTTTTTTGCGGCATTTAAGGACGTTAGTAATGACCAAAAAAAAGAATTTGGTCAAGCCATTAATACCTTAAAAAATGCAGCACAAGAAAAGGTAAACAGCCTTAAGATGGCAATAGATGCTACTCAAGAAATATCTGGGGTGTATGGTGATTTATCACGTCCAGGAGCACCTATTACACTGGGTTCAAGACATCCTATATCTATCGTAAAAAACAAGATTACAAGTATTTTTTCTAACATAGGTTTTAATGTTAGTGAGGGTCCAGAAATTGAAGATGACTGGCATAATTTTACCGCTTTAAATTTGCCAGAATACCATCCAGCTAGAGATATGCAGGACACCTTTTTTGTGCAAACCAATCCAGATATTTTGCTTCGTACCCACACAAGTTCTGTACAGGTGCGCTACATGGAAGACAATCAGCCACCCATTAGAACGATATCTCCTGGGAGAGTGTTTAGAAATGAGGCTATTTCTGCCCGTTCTCACTGCTTCTTTCATCAAGTAGAGGGGCTATATGTAGATAAAGGCGTAAGTTTTGCAGATTTGAAACAAACCCTTGAGTTTTTTACCACTGAAATGTTCGGAAAATCTAAAATTAGGTTAAGACCTTCTTATTTTCCGTTTACCGAACCTAGCGCTGAGGTTGATGTATATTGGGGTCTTGAGACAGAAACCGATTACAAAATTACTAAAGGAACGGGTTGGCTTGAAATTATGGGCTGTGGGATGGTAGATCCTAATGTGCTTAAAAATTGCGGAATAGACCCTGAGATATACAGTGGTTTTGCCTTTGGTATGGGTATAGACCGTATAGCAATGTTGTTGCACCAAATTCCAGATATACGTATGTTTAGTGAAAATGACGTTCGTTTTTTACAGCAATTTAAGAGTGCAGATTAACTAGGTTTTAATAAAACGTTCTTGAAAAAAGATATTGACATTCCAAAGGTTAAAGATGTATACGTGGCCGCGGTGTTTGAGTTAAATGAAGACTACAACACCCATGACTGGAACATATATATTATTAATGCTAATAATACACCCATAGAAACCGTCTTGGTTATAGCACAGGGGTATACAGAAAATAAAATGACGGCCGCTATGCGCAAAACCGTAAAAATCATACCTGCCAAGGGGTTTGCAAAAATTGAATATATAGACCAGAGCGTGTTTGGCTTAGATAACTTTTTTACCATCACTTATTTTCTTGAAAATAAGATGTATGACAAGCGCTTTGAGTTTCCAAGAAATACCATTCGAGAAGATGAGATGGCAACCATTCCTGTGATGCCACAAAAAGGAATTCTTGCACTCTAGTTTTAAGAGTATTACAAAAATTAGCCGGAGTTAACTTAATTTATCCGTAAGTTTTTTAAAGACTTTTTTAGGCTCTTTGTTTTCATACAAAATACCGTAGACAGCATTAATTATAGGAGTTTTTGCCTTGTTTTCTGTTTTTTTATTATTTAAAATATACGCGCTTTTTGTAGCGTAATATCCTTCTGCCACCATGCTCATTTCCAGCTGGGCGCTTTTTACAGTATATCCTTTACCAATCATGTTTCCAAACATTCTGTTTCTACTAAAAATAGAATATCCTGTTACTAATAAATCTCCCAAATAAGCAGAGTCATTAATATCACGTTTCATTTTGTGTACTCTTTTTACATAGCGTTTCATTTCTCTAATGGCATTACTCATTAGTACGCTCTGGAAATTATCTCCATAACCAAGTCCATGAGCTATACCAGCAGCAATTGCATAAATGTTTTTGAGCATTGCCGCATACTCTGTCCCTATAACATCATCGCTTATGTTGCATTTTATGTAGTCACAACTAAGATGGTCGGCAACAACAGATGCTTTTGTGTCATCGGCACAGGCAATGGTAAGATAAGACAAGCGTTCTAGGGCTACTTCTTCTGCATGGCAAGGGCCAGATATCACCCCAATATCATCAAAAGCCACGTTGAAGTAGGTGTTAAAGTGTTCTCCAACGATCAGACTGCTTTCAGGAACAATACCTTTTATGGCAGATATAATAACCTTCCCATCTAAAGGGATCTTTAATTTTTCTAATTCTGGGTGTATAAACGCAGAAGGAATAACAAAAATAAGATAGTCTGCATAGGCCACCATCTCATTGATATCATTGCTAAGTTTTAATTTGTCGGTATTAAACTCAACAGCGCTAAGATAGTTCGGGTTGTGCTGTTCTTTTTTTATGTGTTTAATGGCATCAACATTACGCATGTACCAACCAACATGTTCAAGATTTTCGCATAGCATTTTCACAATCGCAGTTGCCCAACTACCACCTCCAAATACAGCAAACTTTGGCGAATCTTCCATTTTTTAATTTTTTATAATGGCTGTAAATGTAAACAATTATACCCAAAACAGATAAGAGGCTTTACTTATAGTAAATTCAATAAAAGCGATTTCACAAGCAAATATAAATGCTATATTTAGGGGATTGTATAAATTTAAAACCTATAATTATTTCATATCTCGTATATTTGCTCTGTCTTAGTATAGACTATGCTTGTATGCTAGATACAAGCTAGTTAAACTGGGCATGCTCAATAAGAATTAGTACCCTTATTCAGTGGTTATTCTTTGTAATGTTATATTGTAAATATCACAAAGGATAGCACCAACAAAAAACAACAATTAACGTACTTTAATTAGTACAAAACAAATTTAAGAACGCATACTATGAAGCAAAGTATCAAAGACTTTATTGCAAGTGTTGAACAATTAAACCCAAACGAGCCAGAATTCTTACAAGCTGTGACTGAAGTTGCCGAAGCGGTAATTCCATTTATAGAGAGTAATGAAAGATACCAGGGCCGAAAATTATTGGAACGCATGGTAGAACCAGAGCGCACCATTATGTTTCGTGTTCCTTGGACTGACGATAGTGGCGAAATTCACGTAAACAAAGGATATCGTGTAGAGTACAACTCTGCTATTGGGCCTTATAAAGGTGGACTTCGTTTTCATCCATCTGTGAATTTGAGTATCCTGAAATTTTTAGGGTTCGAACAATTGTTTAAAAACAGCTTAACAACACTTCCAATGGGAGGTGGTAAAGGAGGAAGTAACTTTAATCCAAAAGGAAAAACAGACGCAGAGGTAATGCGTTTTTGTCAAAGTTTTATGACAGAATTATCACGTCATATTGGACCAAACACAGATGTGCCTGCAGGAGACATTGGTGTTGGAGGTCGTGAAATAGGTTATATGTATGGCCAATACAAGAGACTGAGAAATGAATTTACAGGAGTATTAACAGGCAAAGGCCGCGAGTACGGTGGTTCGTTAATACGCCCAGAGGCAACAGGATACGGAAACGTATACTTTGCAAAAAACATGTTAGAAACCATTGGCGAAACTTTTAATGGAAAGACAGTTGTCATTTCTGGATCTGGAAACGTAGCTCAATATGCAGCAGAGAAAGCTTTGGAGTTTGGCGCTAAGGTGGTTACCATGTCTGACTCTGGAGGGTTTATCTATGACTCTGAAGGAATCAATCAAGAGAAATTAGCTTTTATTATGGAGCTAAAAAATGTAAAAAGAGGACGTATCAGCCAATATGTAGAGAAATACCCAAGTGCAACATATACATCTGGGCAAAGACCTTGGGGAATTAAATGTGATATTGCCTTGCCATGTGCAACTCAAAATGAGTTGAACCAGCAAGAAGCAAAAACATTAGTTGCTAATGGATGTATTTGTGTAAGTGAGGGCGCTAATATGCCAACCACACCAGATGCTATTGAAGTTTTTACAAACGCAAAAATATTATTTGCGCCAGGAAAGGCCTCTAATGCAGGTGGAGTAGCAACATCTGGTCTTGAAATGTCTCAAAACTCTTTACGTTTAAGTTGGACAAGACCAGAGGTAGACCAGAGGCTTCAGGTTATAATGGCAGATATCCATGGTGCATGTGTGCAGTACGGAAAAGATGGTGATGGCTATGTAGACTATGTAAAGGGAGCAAACATTGCTGGCTTTGTAAAAGTAGCAGAGGCTATGATGGCTCAAGGAGTTGTCTAATCTTTAGTGGAAACTGGTATAGTATTTAAAGGTTGCTCTTGCGAGCAACCTTTTTTAAATCACAATAATTACCCAAAGGGGTTGTTATACTTATAATCATATATTACAAAAGAGTTGGGTTACTTATAGAAAACAGATGTTATGAAACGTATTTTATTAGTTTTTTTGTTATGTATAGCCCCTTTGGCTGTAGCACAAAATTTCGAAAATCTTTGGGAAGACCACTTTTCTTATGTTTCGGTTAAAGATATCTCACAGGGTGATGACCGTATTTTTGTTGGAACAGATAACGCTATATTTATTTATGATCTATCTACAGAAGAAATAACAACATTATCAAGTGTTCAGGGCCTTGCAGGAGAACCTATAACAACCATACACTACAGTAGCCAGACAAATTTACTAATTATCGGCTATCAAGACGGACTCATAGAGGTGGTTACCATTGGTCAAGAAAATGAAGTGTTAAAGGTGGTAGATATAAGAGACAAACAAAACATACCACCCAACAAAAAACGCATCAATCATTTTACAGAGCATGACGGTAAAATATATATTTCTGCACAATTTGGTGTCTCTGTTTATGACTTGGAGCGATTGGAGTTTAGAGATAGTTATTTTATTGGTGATCTTGGTTCTCAAATAAACATCTCTCAGACCACAATTTTAGCCCCATATATTTATGCTGCCTCTACAGAGGGAGGAATTCGGCGCGCTATTTTAAACAATGATAACATTATTGATTTTCAAGAGTGGGAACTTGTTACACAAGGAAATTACATTGCAGCACAAACACTAGGAACCCGCGTGTTAATTGCTGATAACAACAATACAGTTTATAGAATAAATGCTGGCAATACATTACAGCAAGTAGCCACTTTCTCTAGCCCTATTAGAGATTTTAAGGTAAATAACGCAGTACTAACCATAAGCACAGCTACAAGTATTGGGGCCTACGACCAGGGGTTTATTTTAAAAGCATCAATAGAAAGTCTGCCAGATTTTAATTACACCCTGCAAACAGGATATAGTTTTAACGATATTTTTTATTTAGGTAGCTCTCTTAAAGGGCTTCTTAGGGTGCCCTTTACTTCAAATCAAGCAACACAAATTCTGCCAGATGGCCCTTTGTTAAATACTCCTTTTGCCTTGGATGCAACCGCCGGGCAGCTGTGGGTTAGTTTTGGTGCGGTGACTGTGTTTTTCAATCCCTACCCCTTAGATAGAAAAGGGATTAGTAATTATACAGAAGGTTCTTGGACCAATATTTCTCATGATGAAATAACCACAAGTCTTGGGGTGAATGCTGTTAACGATATTGTTAACATTAGCATTGACGATCAAAACCCAGGAACTGTTTATTTTTCTTCCTTTTTAAGCGGTCTTTTAAAGGTAGAAAACCAAGTGCCCACTGTGTTGTATAATGAAACAAATTCTGCTCTAGAAAACCCTGTCTTTGGAGGAAATAACGCTGGTATACGCTTATACGGTTCAGATTTTGATAGAAACGGAAATCTTTGGGTATTACAATCCCTTACAGATGATGCTCTTTTAAGGCTTTCTCCCAATGGCCAATTTCAATCTTTTGATGTAAGTAATATCTCTGGTGGTAGAGATGAGTTGGCCTATAGTAAATTGGCTATTAGTAGAGAAGGCTTTGTGTTTTTTAGCCCTGTACAAACAGGATTGGCAGCTTTTAACCCCACAACCAATCAATTTAGAGCCATTGGAACAGATGACACAGGTGGCGGGTTGCCTTCTACAGATATTAGAGCGCTTGCTTTTGATGCTCAAAATAGATTATGGATTGGGACACTAAGAGGCCTTCGCGTGTTGTTTAATCCAGGCACTTTTTTTAGCAATACAGCAGATGTTTCTGCCAGTGCTATTATTTTTGCCGATGATGAAGGAGTAGGCCAAGAATTACTCTTTGAGCAAACCATTACAGACATAGAAGTTGATGGATCTAATAATAAATGGATCGCAACAGCAAGCTCGGGGGTCTTTTATTTAAGTGCTAATGGGCAACAAACATTGTTGCGTTTTACCTCAGAGAACTCTCCTCTACCCTCAGATAATGTTCAAGATATTGCTGTAGACCCTTTTACTGGAGAAGTTTTTTTTGCCACCATTAATGGCCTAGTTTCTTACAAAGGAACTTCAACCGCCCCAAGAGATACTCTAGAAGATGTTTTTGTTTTTCCAAATCCGGTAAGACCTCAGTACCAAGGTGCTGTCACTATAGACGGTTTGACAGCAAAGGCCAATGTAAAAATTACAGATTTAGAAGGAAATTTAGTCTTTCAGCAAACAAGCCAAGGGGGAAGCATCACTTGGGATACAACAGCTTTTGGTAAATATAAAGTAGCCTCAGGAGTGTATTTTGTTTTAATTACCACAGAAGATGCCCTGGAAACAAAAATTAAAAAAATAATGATTATTCGCTGATGGTTGAAACTACAAAAGCAATTGTCTTTTCTTCCATAAAGTATGCAGAAGCAGACCTTATCGTAACTTGTTTCACTAAGAGCAGTGGCCTTAAAACCTATCTATTGCGCGGCATACTTAAATCTAGAAAAGGCAGGTTAAAGCCTTCCTATTTTCAGCCTCTCACCCAATTAGAGATCGTAGCAAATCACAAAAACAAAGGAACCCTAGAGTCTATAAAAGAGGTCAAGGTACTCCATCCATATACTACCTTGCACACAGATATTGTAAAGTCATCTTTGGTGATGTTTTTGTCTGAGATGTTAAAAAATTCAATTCTAGAGCAAGAAGCAAACCAGGGGCTGTATTTGTTTTTAGAAGCCTCCTTTCAATGGCTAGACCACCATGAGGATATTGCCAATTTTCACACCTTATTTTTGTTAAAACTAACAGCTTATTTAGGCTTCTATCCTGACACTTCTGCAGCTCATTTGCCATGTTTTAATCTTTCAGAAGGGACCTTTGGGACAGAAGATTTTTCTATCTACTGTGAAACAGGCCAGCGGGTGGAGGCATTAAAACAGTTCTTCGGCATACATTTTGATGCTGTTTGCTCTGTAAAGCTATCAAAAAACCAAAGAAGAGACGTACTTGATTTGGTGTTGGAGTATTATCAATTACATTTGCACGGCTATAAAAAACCGAAGTCCTTGGCGGTACTTCAACAACTGTTTAACTAATGAAACACCTATTAGTACTTCTTGCTATTTTCTTTTGCTTTCAAGGAGCAATTGCTCAAAAAATACAAGTACTTTCTCAACAAACCAAGGATCCAATTCTTGGCGTGGCCGTTTTTAATAAAGATAAAAGTAAAAGTGCTGTTACAAATTTTGACGGTTTTGCTGACATATCTTCCTTTAACCAAGATGAGCTAATTACATTTCAACATATAGCTCATACCCCTATTTCACAAACCAAATCTCAAATAGTAAAAGATGGTAGTCAAGTATTATTAACTACAGATGCCAGTAGTCTTGATGAGGTAGTTTTATCTGTGTCAAAATTTGGTCAAAAAAAGAGAGATATTCCTCAACAAATTGTGTCTGTAACTAGTGAAGATGTGCTTTTTAGAAACCCTCAAACTGCCGCAGATTTACTGGAAAGTAGTGGCCAAGTATATGTTCAAAAAAGCCAATTGGGTGGCGGGAGTCCTATAATTAGAGGGTTCTCTACAAATAGACTTTTAATTGCTGTGGATGGTGTGCGGTTTAATACCGCTATTTTTAGGGGTGGAAATGTGCAAAACATCATCTCTATAGATCCTTTTGCGGTAGCACGCACAGAGGTGATTTTGGGACCAGGATCTGTGGTGTACGGAAGTGATGCTGTTGGAGGGGTGATGAATTTCTACACAAAAAAGCCTAAATTCTCCTTTGAAGAGGGATACTCTTTTTCTGGAAATACATCCTTACGATATGCTACTGCCAATAAAGAGAAAACAGGACATTTTGATTTTAATATAGGCGCCAAAAAGTGGGCTTTTTTAACGAGCGTTACCTATAGTGATTTTGACAATTTACGTATGGGTAGCCAAGGCCCAGATGATTATTTACGTACCCAATATGTAGAAACCATTAATGGTATTGATACCGTTGTGCAAAATCAGGACCCTAAAATACAACGCCCAACAGCGTACTCTCAAATAAATACAATGCAAAAGGTGCGTTACATGCCAAATAATAACTGGAATTTCGTCCTGGGCTTGTTTTTTACAACCACCAGCGATTATCCAAGGTATGACAGGCTTATAAGGGATACAGACGGTGTGCCTCAGTCTGCAGTTTGGGACTATGGCCCACAACAATGGTTTTCTGGAAATCTGCAAATACAAAACACTCCAGATACAAATACCTTGTTTGATGAGAGTGCTTTTACACTTTCCTTTCAGCACTTTAAAGAGAGTAGAAGTGATAGAGATTTTGGGGATCCTTTTTTGTATAAGACACAAGAGAAAGTAGCGGCTTATACCACTGCTTGGGATTTTGAAAAAAAGATACAAAAAGCAAAGTTGAACTATGGTATTGAGTATATATTCAACAAAGTTGGTTCTAGTGGCCGTAAAACAGATATAGCTACAGGAATCTCACAACTAGATGTTTCTAGATATCCAGACGGCTCTTCTTGGCAATCCCTGGCCGGGTATATGAGTACTCAATTTGCGTTGGCAAATAACATTTCATTTCTTGGTGGTCTTAGGTATAGTCATATTATTGTTGCTGCCCAGTTTGATACTAGCTTGTTTGACCTTCCTTTTACTGAGGCCACAATTAATACTGGCGCCCTAACGGGAACTGCTGGTCTTACCTGGAACCCTAACCAAACCCTAGGGTGGCGTTTAAACCTCGGAACTGCCTTTAGAGCACCTAATATCGATGATGTTGGGAAAGTCTTTGACAGTGAGCCAGGGAGTGTTGTGGTGCCCAACCCAGATTTAAAACCAGAGTATGCATATAATGCAGATATAGGTGTTAGTCTAAATTTTGATACCGTTGTAAAACTTGATTTTGCTGGGTTTTATACGATTTTAGAAGATGCTTTAATTAGAAGAGATTTTTCTCTTGATGGAGAATCGCAAATTGTATACCAGGGAGAATTAAGCACCATTCAAGCCATTCAAAATGCCTCTAGGGCACAAGTGTATGGCTTTGAAGTAGGCCTAGAGGTTGCCTTTTCAAAAGCACTAAAACTTAACTCTCAATACAATATAACCAAGGGCTTTGCCCAGGATCAACAAGGAAATAAAGAAGCACTTCGTCATGCGGCCCCTGCCTATGGGAATACACACCTTTTCTATAAAAAAGAAAAACTAACCTTAGATGCTTTTGTGGAGTATAATGGACAGTTTGATTTCGAAGATTTGGCACCAAGTCAACAAAACAATGCGTTTTTGTATGCTGCAGATCAAAATGGAAACCCATATGCCCCCAAATGGCATACACTTAATTTTTCAGCACAATATAAGTACTCTAAATCACTTCAATTAAACGCGACCCTTGAGAATATTACAGACAAGCGTTACAGACCTTACAGTAGTGGCCTTTCTGCTCCTGGACGAAACCTTATAGTAGCCGCCACCTATACATTTTAAAAAAGGGTTTAATTATTTCTAAATAGTAGCAATCCAACACCTCATTTTTAATTTTCTCAGTGTTAATTACAGAAAAAGTTATTTTTTTGTCAAATAATATTTTTTGTTAAATACCTTGTTTTCAATATATTAAACGACAACAAATAATTGCAAACGAAAGCAATTAGTTAGATACCGATTCCTACTTGCAGTTGCTTTTATGTTTGCAGTGTCGAATATATCGATAGACGTTGCCAGAGCGATTTCTGGAAAACTTAACTGTTTAATATTTAAAAATTAATAATTATGAACGCACTTAGAAACAAAGTACAGTTGATTGGAAGATTAGGTCAAGAGCCTGAAATTGTAACCTTTACCGATGGCAACAAGATGGCCAAGTTTAGTCTCGCTACAGATGATAGCTACAAAGATAAAGAAGGACAAAAAGTAGAACGCGCTTATTGGCATAATATAGTGGTAAAAGGAGGGCTTGTTAGTGTTGTAGAAAGCTATGTAAAAAAAGGGCAAGAAATTGCTATAGAAGGAAAACTCACCAACCGCATGTGGGAGACAGACGCAGGAGAGAAGCGATATATTACAGAGGTGTTGTGTAATGAATTGTTGATGCTAAGTAAGTAACAACAACCCCTAATCTCTTCTATAGATTTTGCAAACTAATTTTAGAGCAAAAATCATAGAAGAGATTATTTATGTAAGGTAAGATTAGCCTAACTTTACAAATAAAATGGCCTTTACTTATTCATGAAGCAAAATCAAACAACCTCTCAAAACCCCGATATCCATTGGCTGCTTAAAACACACTTTGGGTATGACAGTTTTAGACCCAACCAATTAGAAATTATCCAGCATATTTTGTCTGGCAAAGACACACTGGCTATTATGCCAACAGGAGGAGGTAAAAGTTTATGCTATCAATTACCGGCCTTGGCTCAGCAGGGGGTTGCTATTGTAATATCTCCCCTTATTGCTCTTATGAAAGATCAGGTAGATGCTTTAAAAGGCAATGGAGTATCTGCTGCTTTTTATAACAGCTCTCAAGACCAACAAACCCAGCAAGATATTTTAGAGAGTTTGATGGCTGGTACTTTAAAATTACTCTATGTAGCCCCCGAGAGTATTTGGGGAATAACAAACTATCTAGAGAAAAGCATTATTAGTTTGATTGCTGTAGATGAGGCGCATTGTATTTCTTCTTGGGGGCATGATTTTAGACCAGCATACACCAAGTTAAAGCGATTGCAGTTAGAATTTCCTGGGGCTCCTATAATAGCCTTAACCGCAACTGCCGATAAAGCAACACAAGAAGATATTGTCAATCAATTAGGAGTACCTAAGGCTACTAAATTTATATCCAGCTTTGATAGGCCTAATTTGTATCTTGATGTAAGACCAGGCCAACAAAGATTACAGCAAATTTTCAATTTTATAGGTTCTCGCGGGTTGCAAAGTGGGATCATTTATTGTTTGAGTAGAAAAAACACCGAAACACTTGCTGCAAAATTAAAAGCAAAAGGCTATGATGCCAAAGCCTATCATGCAGGGCTTACCCCAGAGCTTAGAAGTAGTATTCAGGAAGATTTTATAAACGATAGGACACCTATTATTGTAGCCACAGTTGCCTTTGGAATGGGTATAGATAAAAGTAATGTACGCTGGGTGATACATTACAATATGCCTAAAAACATTGAAGGCTATTATCAAGAAATTGGCCGTGGTGGACGTGATGGTTTAAAGGCACATGCACTATTATTTTATAGCTACGCAGATGTCATGCAGCTGCGAAAATTTGCAGAAGGCACACAAACTCAAGAAATACAAATAGCCAAGTTAGAGCGCATGCAACAATTTGCAGAAGCACTGAGTTGCAGACGTAAAGCGCTTCTCAACTACTTTGGCGAGTTTATAACAGAGGATTGTGGTAATTGTGATATTTGTAAAAATCCTCCAACCTATTTTGATGGGACACTCATTGCCCAAAAAATATGTTCAGCAGTAGTTAGACTTCAAGAAAAAGAGGCTATTGGGCTTGTCATAGATGTATTACGGGGGTCTAACAACCAGCAAGTTTTTGAAAAGGGGTACCAACACATCAAAACATTTGGGGCTGCAAAAGATATCTCTTGGAGAGATCTGCAACAATATATTATACAGCTGCTCAATCAAGGAGTATTAGAAATTTGGTTTCATCAAGGAGGTAGATTGCTTTTAACTAGCCAAGCAAAACAGGTTTTGTTTGCTGGCAAGAAAATTAAACTAGCAACCTTGTCTAAGCTGCAGGCCAAAACAAAAGAGGTTAAAGAAATTAGCGCTGTTAAAACAAAAGAATTATTTGAAAAGTTAAGAGTTCTTCGGGCTGTTTATGCAAAAGATATGGGCGTGCCAGCCTATGTTATTTTTAGTGATGCTAGTCTTAAAGATATGGAGCAAAAAAAGCCAACCACCATGGAAGGGTTCTCTAAAATAAGTGGTGTAGGAAAAGCCAAACTCGAAAAATATGCAGCTGCTTTTATTAAAATAATTGCAAAGCACCAGGACGGCAATGCCACAAAACTACCCACCCACCAAAAGAGTTATGATTTGTTTCAAGAGGGATTATCTATAACCCAAATTGCCCACAAGAGAGGGATTACTGAAAACACCGTATATACTCATTTGATAAAAATAAATGAAATGGGCACCCCATTAGATTTGCATCAATTTATAAACTCCTCAGAGATTTTAAAGATTCAGGCAGCAAAAAAAGTGTTGGAAAACCCAGATAGTCTTAAAGCTTATTTTGAACATTTTGAAGAGAAAATGCCTTATCATAAAATAAAATTGGGATTATACCTAAAAAAATAAACCTCTTGAGCGGTCATAAAAAAAGCCATTATATATTATAATGGCTTTCGTTCTTTTTCATAGCATTTGTAGTTTTTATTTCCTTAAATAAGGTAAAATACATTTGCACTCCAAAACTGAACTTAAATTATGGTTTTTCATCTAGCGTATGAGAAAAATATGAATTTGTTTGCTCTCTATTATGCCGCTAATTTTGATTGTTTAGTTTATTTTTGGTAATGCTATGATAAAAAATATTTGGTTTGTCTTATTTCTACTCACTGGCATTTTGCAAGCTCAAAATGACCAGGATCAAGCCCCTGATATCACACTAGAGGATATAAAAAGACAGCTTCAAACTAAAGATCTGCCTACAACAACACGCATTGATAACTTACTAATTCTCGGGTATGAGAATATCAATAAATCAAAAGATAGCGCTATCTATTACCTGGAAAAAGCCCTAAAGCTAAGTAAAGTTGCAAAAGACAGCTTTAACATCATCAGAGCATATAACAGATTTTCTGTACTAGAAAAATACCTTGAAAATGATTTAAACACATTGAAGTATGCAGATAGTGCCCTTCAATATGGTTCTGCTGCTAATCAAAAACATTTTGCAGGGATTGCATACGCTCATACAAACAAGGGGCTTGCTTATAACTATCTAGAACGTTTTGATTTGTCTTTAGAAAGCTTTTTAAATGCCAATAGTTTTTTATTAAAAGATGATCAAGACACTCAAACCAAAACATATTTAGCAGAAAATTATACTCACTTAGCTAAAATATACTCTTCAATAAAAAATAATGAAACAGCCCTAGAGTGTATAAAAAAGGCACTTGCAATATCAAAGCCTATAGATGCTTATTGGGAAATCGGAGAATCTTATGAGTTTATGTTTGCTCATTATTTTGATGAAAAACAGTATCCACTCGCCCAGAAGTATATTGATAGCGCTCAAACCATGTACGGTAAAGTTGAAAATGTTCAGGGCATTCAATTCTTAGACAAATACAGGGCCGAAATTTACTTAAAACAAGACAAGCCTGATTTGGCAATACCAATCTATGACACGCTCTTACAGCTTGACAAAAAAGACAGTATAGCCTATATATTGGCAGAAGGATATACTTTTTTAAGCAAAGCATACACCAAAAAAAATAAGTTTACCCTTGCCTCTAAATATCTAGATAGCGCAAGGATACAAGCTTCTATTTCTGAAAATCTCTCTCACCGCATCTCCATTGCTAGCCAACAAGCTAAAATTTATAAACAAAAAAAGCAACTAGGCTTAGGAATTTTAGAATTACAAACCATTCTAAAAAATGAAGAAATTTCTTCATTTCAAGAATCAAAAAAAGACCTTTATAAAGAATTATCTGAGCTTTACACATTAAACAAGGAACCAAAAAACGCATTTCTATCCTTACAACAACACTATACAATAAAGGATAGTTTACGCGCTATTTTACAAAAAAATAAGTTTAATGTTATCCAGTCTGAGTTTAATTATAATGAATTATCTGCCAAGCTAGAATCCAAAAACGCACAATTGCAAGTATCAAAAGCTGAGCAAAAATTATCTAGAGATAAAACCTATTTTACTT
>CAJXUG010000030.1:0-14408 GCA_913060785.1 uncultured Flavobacteriaceae bacterium
CGAGATTTCTGCCTGTCTCGTGGGCTCGGAGATGTGTATAAGAGACAGGCATACACCATTACAACACCAAAAATCTGGATTTATATTCACTAAACACAGTGCAAAACAGGAATCTATCTTTGATCGTTTATTTGGTGTTTTTCAAGAACTCATAACCCATACCTCTGGTGATTTTGATGAAGCTATAGATTGGTTGCGCCAGCTAGATCAAGAGTATGAGATTACCACAGAGGAGTATACCATTGATGATTTTATTCAAGAATTGAAAGATCGCGGCTTTATAAGAGAAGAGTTTGAGCAAGATGGAACCAATGGACCTGGACAAGGTGATGGAAAACTATCTATTACAGAAAAATTAGAAAGATCTTTAAGAAAACGTGCCCTAGAGCAAATCTTCGGAAACATTAAACGTTCTGGGCAAGGAAATCATAAAACCAAACAAATTGGTGTAGGTGATGAACAATCTGGTGATTTTAGGCAGTATCAATTTGGAGATGCCATGGATCAAATTTCCATGACCGAAAGTATTAAAAATGCCCAAATAAATAACGGTATTGGAGATTTCCGCCTAACAGAAAATGATCTTGTAGTAGAGGAGTCTATGCATAAATCTCAAATGAGTACCGTACTTATGATAGATATTAGCCATTCTATGATTTTGTATGGAGAGGATAGAATTACTCCTGCAAAAAAAGTAGCCATGGCCCTCAGTGAACTCATTACTACAAGATACCCCAAGGACACCCTTGATATTTTAGTCTTTGGTAATGATGCCTGGCCTATTAAAATAAAAGATTTACCCTACCTAACTGTGGGGCCTTACCATACCAATACGGTGGCAGGATTACAATTGGCTATGGATATGCTCCGAAGAAAAAGAAATACCAACAAACAAATTTTCATGATCACAGATGGTAAACCAAGTTGTTTGCGTTTGCCCGATGGAACGTATTATAAAAACAGTAATGGTCTAGATGAGCATATTGTAAATAAATGTTATATGATGGCCGCCCAAGCAAGAAAATTGCATATTCCTATCACTACATTTATGATTGCTAGTGATCCATATTTGCAACAATTTGTAGATCAATTCACTCAGGCCAATCAAGGAAAATCTTTTTATACTGGTTTGCAAGGGCTGGGAGAAATGATTTTTACAGATTACGAAACCAATAGAAAACGAAACCTAAGATAATACCATACAACTAGCTTATTCAAGCTTATAAATTATAAATAGCACACCCACACATAACATATATGGACATACAAAAAAGTACAACTTTCGGAGCCCTTAAAAAATCTGGATACCAATACAAATCAATCAAAGATGAATTGCGTAGCAACCTATTGCAAAAGTTAACAAAAAAGCAAACCGTGTTTGAGGGCATACACGGCTATGAGTATACGGTTATCCCAGAGCTAGAACGCGCCATTTTATCAAAGCACAACATTAACTTACTGGGGCTTCGTGGGCAAGCAAAAACTCGTTTGGCAAGGCAAATGGTTACCCTTTTGGATGAATATATACCCGTAGTTGCAGGTAGTGAAATAAATGACGATCCTTTTAAACCTATTTCTAGATTTGCACAAAATTTAATTTCAGAGAAAGGAGATGATACTCCAATAACTTGGCTACATAGAGATATGCGCTTTTCTGAAAAATTAGCGACTCCAGATGTTACCGTTGCAGATATTATTGGTGATGTAGATCCTATAAAGGCTGCAAATTTAAAATTGAGTTACGCTGATGACAGAGTGATACATTTTGGTATGATACCAAGAGCCAACAGGTGTATTTTTGTTATTAATGAATTACCAGATCTACAAGCTCGTATCCAAGTTGCCCTTTTTAATATATTACAAGAAGGAGATGTCCAAATTAGAGGATTTGCCTTAAGGTTGCCATTAGATATTCAATTTGTGTTTACGGCAAACCCAGAAGATTATACCAACAGAGGTAGTATCGTAACGCCACTTAAAGACAGAATAGGGTCCCAGATATTAACCCATTATCCGCAAACCCTAGAGACTGCCAGAATTATCACAGCCCAAGAAACTGCAGCTGCAGCCGCAGAGAAAGAAAATGTATATGTTCCAGAGTTGGCAAAAGACATATTAGAACAAATTAGTTTTGAGGCTCGTGAGAGTGAATTTATAGACTCAAAAAGTGGTGTTAGTGCTAGATTAAGTATCACTGCATTTCAAAACTTACTTAGTACCGCAGAGCGCAGGGGTTTAAATAACGGAAATCCAGAAACAGCTGTTCGCCTGAGTGACTTTTTAGGAGTTATACCCTCTATTACAGGTAAAGTAGAATTGGTGTATGAAGGCGAGCAGGAAGGAGCTAATGAAGTGGCCAAGCAATTAATTGCAGATGCTGTTAAAACTCAATTTTTACTTTATTTTCCTAAGATAGAAAAGCTGCAAAAACAAGATGACAAAGACCCTTATCATGAACTTGTAAATTGGTTCTTTGAGCAATCTAGCTTTGAGCTTCTTGATACTTTAGATGATCAAGAGTATCAATTACAGTTGGATAGAATAGAGCCTCTCGATGATTTAATACATACCTACGCTCCTCAAATCTCCAATGATGATATTCCATTTATGAAAGAATTTATTTTATGGGCACTGGTAGAACTAAAAAAGTTGAGTAAATACAACTTAACAGATGGTGTTAGGTTTAAAGATATGTATGGCGGGTATATAAGTGGTTTGTAAATTAATCTAGTTATAGAATAAAAATCTCGATAGACTACTATCGAGATTTTTTTATGGTGATATATGCCGCTACCATAAAAAGCCTTACTTAGATGAATTTATTACCTCAAGGGCTGCGCGCTCTCCTGCAATCATTGCGGCGTTTAAAGAACCGTTTAACTGCGTATCTCCTGCTAGAAATATAGTTTCTGTAAGTCTTGTCTCAGAGGGTAGCATTTCATACTGTATGTCTTGTAGATTTGGCAAAGCCATTGGTATGTTATACTGTTTTATAAAGGTGCAAGAATCTATATTACATAGTTCTTTCAGCTCTTTTTGAACCTCTGTAACTAGCTGCTTGTTTGTTAGGTTTTGCTTGTCTACAACTGTAACAGATAGGAGCTCTTTTGTTGCTGTAGCGCTCGTTTGTAGACTTGTATGATAAAAGATATTATTTATAAGTGCATTGTGCATCGCGATAAGACCAATTAATGGTTTTTTAATCTCTCTTTTTGCTACCTCAAAATAAAGGGTGTCACAAGATTTCCATAGCGTAGCTTGGTTTTTTAAATTAGAAACCAGCCCACTGGCCTGGGTTGCAATAATTGTAAAGTTGCTTTTTAGGGTCTCTCCAGATTCAAGTTTGATACTACCGTTTTCTACACTTTTCACCTTTGTATTGAAGATGAAGGTTGTGCTTTTTAATTTTTCAAACAATTGTTTGGGTATGGCCTGTATGCCATCCTTTGGCAAGGCGGCATTCCCTTCTCCAAACATCTTGTAAACAAACTCAAACATTCTGCTAGAGGTGTCTAATTTGTTTTCAAGAAAAATTCCGCTAAAAAAAGGGGTGAAGAAATTTGTAATTATAGCCTCAGAAAATCCAATATTTTCTAGATATACACGTGTTGTTTGTTCTTTTTCAGCAAATATGTTTTGAATTGATTTTTTCCTTAACCTTCTGTTTAAAGCTAGTATTTTAAGTTTGTCATTTACAGTTCCAATTCCAGAGAATAGGGTAGGGATTAAAAGTGATAGGTTTCTTAAAGGATCTCCAATAATTTTTTGTTTTCCATTTTTAAATATAGCAGATCCAGGTAAAAACTCTTGTAATTCCAAGGCATCAAAGTCTAGGTATTTTTTTGCAGCCGGGTAGGCAGTTAATAAGACTTGGAACCCATGATCTAGGCTATATCCATCTACCACATCTGTTTTTACTCTCCCGCCAAGTCTATCTGTGGCTTCAATTATTATAGCCGACAGCCCATGTTCTTCTAAAACCCTAGCAGCAATTAATCCACTAATTCCTCCTCCTATGATATGTATGGATGGTGATTTTTGTTTCATGGTTTGCTGTTAAGAGATATTTAAGATTTTAAAAAGCAAAAATATTGTTTTATTGATCGTTAAAAACAATGTTTAACGTTTTGTAAGGTAAATTAGAGGAATATTACAGATACATTTACCATATAAAATTTGTACCAACATGAATAAAATAGCTATTGTACGTTGCGAGCACTTTAATGCCGCACACCGTTTACATAATAAGAATTGGAGCGATCAAAAAAACAAAGATGTTTTTGGAAAATGTAACAACCCAAATTATCATGGGCATAATTATGACCTTGAGGTTAAGGTGATTGGAGAATGTGATCCAGAAACAGGGTATGTGATAGACACAAAAATATTGTCTGACCTAATAAAGAAATATGTACTAGATAGGTATGACCATAAAAATCTAAATCTAGACACCCAAGAGTTTAAGGATGTAAATCCAACGGCAGAAAATATTGCTATCTCTATTTACAACTTGCTTAAACCCAAATTGGCTCCTGATTTGGAACTTAAAATCAAGCTCTATGAAACACCAAGAAACTTTGTTGAGTATCCTTATTAACAAAAAATAGTTTCTTTTAAAAAACAAACCCCATGAATTTAGATATACCAAATAAAAACCGCCTGTCTTCACAAGATACATCTGCACCCTCTATGTATGACATAGCTATTGATACCATAGATGGTAAGGCTATTGATTTTTCTTCTTTTAAAGGAAAAAAGATACTCTTTGTAAATGTTGCTTCCAAATGCGGCTTTACCAAGCAGTATAAGGATTTGCAAAAATTAAGTGATACCTATAAAGATACCCTGGTTGTTGTTGGGGTGCCTTGTAATCAATTCGGGAAACAAGAACCTGGTGATGCTGCTGAGATACAAAGCTTTTGTCAAGTTAATTATGGGGTGACATTTCTAGTCACAGAAAAAGTTGATGTAAAAGGGGCAAATCAACACCCTTTATACACCTTCCTTACCTGTGAGACCTTAAACGGAAAAAGAGATTCTACCGTAAAATGGAATTTTCAGAAGTACATTGTTAGTGACAAAGGAACATTGATAGACCACTATTATTCTATAACAAGCCCACTAAGTAAAAAAATAACCAAGCACTTGTAGTATACTACGCTAACCCATCTAGATATAGCATCGCATTTTCTTGATGGGTTTGTTGTTTTTCTTGAGGCATTTTATCATACATACGCACGAGCATTCCAAGGCGAGGGTTTGACAAGAAGAACGCTCTGTGTGCATTCATGAATCTCCAAAATAGGCCATCCCAGGTGGCTTGCCAATCACCTTTTTTATAGTTGCTCATTTTTATGATGTAGTTACTGCCACTAATATAGGGTTTGGTAGCCATTAGTCCTCCATCTGCGTATTGACTCATACCATACACATTGGTTACCATTACCCAGTCATAGGAGTCTATAAATAGTTCCATAAACCAGCGGTATACTTCATCTGGATCAAACTCACATAACATCATGAAGTTTCCTAAAATCATTAGCCGTTCTATGTGGTTGCAATACCCGGTCTCTAGTATTTTTTTAATTGTTTGATCAATGGGAGCAATGCCCGTTGTCCCGTCATAGAAAGAGGCTGGTATTTTCTTTTTAAAATTCCAATAATTGGTGGTGCGCTCATGGCTACCTCTAGATTCATAAATACCTCTTATAAATTCTCTCCACCCAATAATTTGACGCACAAAGCCCTCTGTAGAGTTTATAGGTACGTTATTTTTTTCAGCAAAATCTAAACAGGCATCAATAATTTCTGTGGGAGTAATTAAACCTACATTAAGCATTGGAGTTAACACACTATGATTTAAAATAGAGTTTTCTGCAACTATTGCATCTTCATATACCCCAAATTCCATAAAACGTTGCTCGAAAAATTGCTGTAACCAAGATTTTGTAGCTTCAAAACTAGTTGGGTATAAGGCATATGGAGTAAGACTTCCTAAATGATTAGAAAAATGAGTGTTTACATACTGTGTTGCCTCTATAGTGTAAGAGTCAAGATCTGGAAATGAAATGGCTGGTGGCACTTTTTTTGCTGGATATTTCTTTCTGTTTTCTGTATCATAGGTCCATTTGCCTCCCATTGGCTTAGCCTCTAGATCCATTAGTATGTTTCGCTTTTTTCGTTGCTCTTTGTAAAAAGTTGTTTGGTGGTATTTCTTTTTATGCTTTCCAAAAAATGGGATCAAGTCTTCTTTTGTGTTTAAAAATAGTGGGTTTTCCATTGTTTTAAAAGAGATACCTAAAGCTTTACACCCTTCTTGAATCCTTTTGTTAAGCCAGTTATCTGTAGGGTCTATATAGTTTATGTGGCTAATGCCTTGTTTTTTTAACGCTGGTAGTAGCTCCCTTATATCTGAAATTTTTTGGATAGATTCTATGTAGGTAACCTCCCTGTTTTTCTCTTTTGTGAGAAAATCTGCATACCGCTTCATGGTTGCTCTATGGAAGGCTATTTTTTGTTTATGGAAAGGATACTGTTTAAAAAACAAATATTCTTCAACTAGGTAGATAGGCGCATCTGTATCAAAAAGAGGTGACTCCTTAAATAGTTGGTGCGGAAATATAAGATGGATCTGTTTCATTTGTTTGAGCTGCAGCGTTTACTACAATATTTTACGTGTTCCCAGTTTTTTTCCCATTTTTTACGCCAAGAAAAGGGTAGCTTGCACACTGTACATATTTTTTGAGGGAGATGTTGTTTTTTCATTCTTAAAACTTAGGTAATTCTTCTATTCTGGCGTATGGGAATTGTGCTATTTTTTTTAAAGCATAATAACTATTAAGCCCAGAGATGCCAACGCTATTGCTAGCCTGCAAGTCTATATCATCATCAACCATTGCACTATCATCGATAATTAGTTTTTGTATTTCTCCAATTACCATCACCGTGCCATTGTGTTTGATTTCTAATGTTTCAACAAACTGCATGCCCATTTTAAAGGTGCTTTGTTTTACAAAAGGGGCCAAGATGTCTTTGTGGTACTCTTGGCTGAGCCCGCAGTGTTCAAATTCTGACTCTTCTTGGCTAAATTTAGCTGAGGTATAGTGCGCATTTTCTACAAAACTAGGATGTATATGATTTATGGTATAAGATCCGTTTTCTTGAATGTTTCTTAGCGTGTGTCCTACCTCAGGGGTTTGAGGCCTTGAAATAAATCCTAGTAAAGCTGGATTGCTACCCAGATGTACCACTGAGCTGAAGATGGCTAGATTTGATATTTTAGAATCACTAATGCTCCCTATAAGGTTTGCAGGTTTTATACCAGTAACAGCATTAATTATTTTTAGCCTACTAATGCGGTCTAGGTGCTCAATATCTTTTTTAGTGTAAATCATTGTGTTTTTTATTTACATGTGTTTGCAATATTTTCTTTTTCTCTTTTTGTACCGCTGGGTGCTTTTTATGTCCCCATATTTTATCTCTAGCCAAGGCAGCACTTTGTTGTAAATCTACAATAGGTGAAGGATACTGCTTACCAATATACACATTACAAAAGGTTTGCTCCATAGAAGACATTTTCCAAGGCTCATGTATAAAGGCAAGAGGTACATTGGCTAGCTCTGGAACCCATTTTTTTATAAAGGCGCCCTCTGGATCATGCTCTTGAGAGTTTTTAACAGGATTATACAGCCGTACGGTATTAATACCTGTGGTGCCCGCTTGCATCTGGAATTGTGGATAATGAATTCCTGGCTCATAATCTAAAAACTGTCTTGCCAGGTGGTAGGTGCCCTCTCGCCAATCTTGATCTAGGTTCATGGTTAAGAAAGAAACTACCATGGCGCGCATTCTAAAATTTATCCACCCAGTTTCTTCTACCGCTCGCATACATGCATCTATTAAAGGGATTCCTGTATTCCCTGTTTTCCAGGCTTTAATGAAAGCATCATTTTTTGTGTGCTCTAAAAGCTCATAGCCACTATTTATACAATGGGTTTCATAGCTGCAGTCTACCTCAAATTTTTGTATGAAATGGCAATGCCAATGCAACCTGGTAAGCATGGCAGAAAATGCTTTGCTGTTTTTTGTGCCAGATGGGTGTGTGCCTATGTATTGAAATGCCTGTTTTACACTCATGTTTCCCCAAGCCAAATAAGGAGATAGCCTACTGCAGCTTAGCCTACTTTGAGCGGGCTTTGAAATATGCTTTTGGTAATTAAATCCTCTTTTTTCTGCAAATGATTTTATATAACGCCACGCATTACCCTCTCCAGCTGGTTGGTAGTATTTTGAGTAGTCTTTAAGTTTTGATTCCAGTTTTTCAGGAAGTAGGAAAGGATGCGATAACGGTTTCTGACTTGTTATAGAGAAATTATTTTGCAGCACCGGTGTGTGCATTTTTGCTTGCCATTGTTTGCTCCAATCAATTCTGTTTTTAATACCTCTTAAAATACCATCGCGTTGAAATTCTTCCCAACAAATATCATTTGTTTTTGCAAAAGAGGCTACCTTCTTATCACGCTGCCAGGTTGTTTTTGTGCCACTTTCTCTGTAGCTATATATGTGTTGGATATCAAAAATGCTGCTTAGGTGTTCAAAAATAGCTTCTGCAGATCCGTAGAAAACATCTACAGATCTATTGAAAGGGGCTAGGGTTTTATTTATAGCCTCAATAGAGTGGTATATAAACTGCAGGTGGCGATCACTGGTATCTGGGTAGGTAATTATACTAGGCTCGAAAAAATAAACAATACGGTAGTCTATATTGGCATTTTCTGCACAAGAAAACCCCTGGTGATCTTGAGTGCGAAGATCACGCTTAAGCCAGACAATATTAATTGGCTTTGTGCTCAATAGGCAATTTGTTTTTTACATTTTTTCCAATACCCAAAAAATGATGGGAAGTAACCCTTGACATCAAACATCCAATCTCTGGGGTCTTGCGTTCCTTTGTAATGCTTGTTTAAAGGATGTTCTTTAAAAAATAAGTTTGTTAGGCCATACTGCTGTTGCAAACTAGAAAATTCACCTACATAAATTTGAATGTTTGGTATGTTTTGATGTGCAAGGTCTAAAATAAAATCAAGGGTTTTTTGTGACACAGGATATTTGTCAAAACAAGAAGGTTCTAAAAGTAAAATTCTGTTTGCAGAGATATCCTCTTTCCAGAGGGGATCAAGATTATACATTGTATAAATACAACTTGGTAGGTTTTGCGCTATTTTAATTGGGCCTTTATTTGGCAGGGGTGTTTTTAATACAAAAGGGCTTGTCTGTTTTAAGACCTCTGGAACAGCCATATCACTGAAAGCCTCATAGGGTATGTCTAGAAAAGTGTCTTTTTGATTGGTAAAACAATAGGTATTAATGTTTTCTTGATTGGCTACATACTTTTTATTGGCATTGGCTCCCGCTACCCATTGCCAGCTTAGTGCATTGCTTGCCCAATCTGCATCTAGTAGGTAGTAATACATCCATTTTGCAGGGGTTTTCCAATGGCTATGGCCCATATTACATGAGATGGCAGCTATATACATCCTGAGGTGGTTGTGCAGGTATCCCGTTTTGTAAAACTCTTGTATGGCGCTATCTATAGCATTTATACCTGTGGCAGCCTCCAAGATTGCTTTTGGCACTTCTGTATTTGATACAGGTGCTTGAGTGTGCTTAATGTCTTGGTTTATGGCCTCCCCTTTGGCAATCCATACTTGTTGCCAGTAGTCTCGCCAGGCTAATTCTTGAATAAATTTTTCTGCCTGCTGGGGATGGTGCCCTTTTTTTAAAATTTCGTCAAAAATAAATTTTGTAGAAATAACACCCCTAGAGATGTAGGGAGACAAATAGGATACAGCGCCATTTATATAGTTTCTAGAAGCTCTGTATTTTAAAGGGTCTATGGCGTCAATGCGTTTGAGAATCTCTTTATATGATGTTGGAAAGGTGATCGTTTTATCTTCAGGTAATTTCATTTAACGCTTACTTATCTTGTTGCCAGAGATGGCTTTTTGTCTAGAGCATTTAAAGCGTGTGATGTCTTGATTTCTTTTTTTAAGATGTTTTTGACTTACACCACTATTTACACGTTTTCTCCAACGCTTAAAACTTGATTCCTTAAGGTATCCACGCATTACTTTAATGACCTCCTTTTCTGGAAGTCCAAACTGAAATAGTATGGCCTCAAAGGGTGTGCGGTCTTCCCATGCCATTTCTATGATACGGTCAAGTTCTCTTTCAGTAAAAGTATCGCTGGCTGTAGCCATATTTATGAAGGTGTTTTTGCTAAGGATTCTAGTTTTTTCATTACCTGTTCAGCCTCATAGGCTTTTTGATCACTAGCTTTTCTATTTGTTTTGGAAAGATCAAAAGATTCTTTAGTGAGTTTTTGATAGGCTTCCTCTAGGGTCTGTTTTTCTGATTTTTTTTTAAAAAGTCCAAACATGTATCTATGGTTTTATAGTTTTTTTAGCGCTGTTGCTACATGGTAAAAATAAATAATGTTTCATGGTTTAATGTTAAAGTTAAACAAAAATAACAAGCTCATTGTATTTATTATTATGCTAAAAATGTGACGTAAAAAATATAGTATATACTATTTTAGTAGTGGTTTATTTTTAATTGTTTAAATTACACCCTTAATTATTAAACAAATTAGTTTCAAAACAAACATGTTACATTATGAAAAAAACCATACTTTTTATTACCCTTTTTGCTTGCGCAACTATGGTAAACGCTCAGGATTATCTGGATATTCTTAAAGTCTCTCACTCGCAGGCTACCCTTGGAAATGTTATTGATTCACTAGAGACAGATGTTAGCAACACCAACATTGAACTGTACATGCCCATACCAATTACTCAAAAGGCTGTTATTCTTGCAGGTTTTACCTATGAAAAGACAGGCCTAGGTAATATGTTTTTTGATTTTGGTGAAACACAGTATGATTTTGTGGATGGAAGCAAGAATTTAATCATGACAAGACTCAATCTAGGTATGAAGATCAAACATGGTAATAAGTGGAGTGGTACCTATGTAGCACTTCCAAAACTTGCCTCAGATTTTAGCAATCTTGGAGCAGATGACTTTCAGATAGGTGGTCTTGCACTATTAGAAAAAAAATATTCTAGTAGAAAGGTTCTTAAATTTGGAGCTTATGTATCATCAGAGAATTTTGGTACTACCGTTACACCAATTATAGGTCTTTGGTACAAATCAAAAAATAGTAAGTTTTATGTAAATGCCACTCTGCCAATACGCGCAGATGTAAACTATTCATTAACAGATGCCTTTAGTTTGGGAGCTAACTTGCTTAGCTCTGTTAAATCTTATAACCTTTCTAATGAAAGAAATTCAGATTTTTATGTGCAAGAAGAGTCTATTCGACTCTCTGCTTTTGCAGCCTACGGATTTTTAAATGATATGCTTATTGTACGTGCAAGAGTTGGTCTAGATACTACAGATTATGCTCTTTATGATAAAAATGCCGCAAGTGTTGTTCAAGTACTTACAAAACAAATAGGTAGCAGAAAAGACACAGATAGAAGAAACTCAGAGTTTGCTGCAGCACCTTTCGTAGGTATAGATTTAATGTTTAGAGTTGGATTGTAAAACATATTTTAACCTCATCGTTTCTTGCAAAGCTTGAGGTTATCAATAAAATATACCAAGCATAAAAATCCCGCGTCCTATTTGGATGCGGGATTTTTAATATTTATAAATGCGCTCTAGTATTAATATAAAAGATTATTGGACAAGTACTTTTAAAACCTGATGGGCAGTATCTTGAGATTCTAAAACTATTAGATACATGGCCGCTTTATAACTTGAAAGGTTTAAAGGCATCGTATTTTGATGGTTTAAATTAATATGTTGCAATAGTTGTCCCTTTAGGTCATAGACATCTAATGTGATAAATGGCTCAATGTTAATCACAGAAAATTCGTTTACAATTGGGCTGCTAATAATTTTACTATTATTTGTAGGTGTTTGAAATAGTGGTTTGTCTAGAATTACATCTTCACAATCTTCAATAATATCTAGATCTGCATAAAAAGAGACTCCGTCTTTAAACATGCAAGCTACTCTTCCTGCTGAATTAACATTAGGGTCTCCACCCGGAGCGTTAATTAGCGATAGTGACCCAACACCCTCTACCCAAATTGCATTGTTTACGCTGCTTGTATTAGAGGCAGCTGGAGATAAATAAAAATGACGGTATTGGTTTGAGTCTACAAGTGGAAGTAGTGTTATTGCGTCTACTTTATAGTAACCTGCATTTTCTAGAAAGGGAGAGACAGGGTTTTTAATGTCTATAGAGTCTCCAACCTCTAAGGAGAAATCATAGAGAAGATACTCTCTAATGCCGCTTGGTAGAATGGTTTTTAAGTACACTTTTTTTTCAGTAACATCTTCTCTGAGTAAAAAACCTCTTGATATGAAGTGATATCCATCAAGCACTTTATAATTCATAGCATCTACGATGGTATCTCCATTTGTATAATATACATCTGTAGAGCAGCCACTAAAACAATACCGAACACTCCATTGGTTGTAAGTATCTAATAATGGTGTGTACTCTTGACAAACCGCAAGATTAGATAAAAACAATAAAAGTATGTACAGTGGTTTTTTCATATAAGTAGTAAATGTATAGAATGTTTATGTTGTTTGTTGTTAAAGTCAAATTAAATAAGTGCGGCACAGCAAAAAGAACCACCAAAAAATAGTTTAAATTTGAAAGTAAATAAAAACAAGACACGTAGCTTTTTAGCATCATACATTTTTTGTAACACCAAAGAAAAACCAGTCATCAATGAAAAAATGCAGTATCGTATTAGCACTACTATTTACATTAGTTAGCTTTTCGCAAACAAAAAATAGATACAATGTTGGTTTCTTATTTGATAAACAAACCACAGAAGTAACACAACTGCTCTTTTCTTTGCAAGATGAAATAAAAGCTGTTGTTGGTGAAGATGCTATTATTGAGTATGCTGCCGAAAATGTTTTGGTCAATCAGTATAACCTAGAAAAAGCTAGCCTTAATTACCAAACACTTTTAAATAACGATACAGATATTATTATAGCTTTCGGGCTTGTAAATAATGAGCTCATTTCTAATTTAAGTGATCACAAAAAACCCACTATTTTGTTTGGTGCTGTTAATAATGATTTTGATCATTTCACAGATAACAATACCACTTCAGGTGTTTTTAATTTCACTTACTTAATAGCTCCTCAGTCTTTTAAGGAAGATTTGCAAGCATTAAAACAACTTACTAGTTTTACTAAAATTAGTATTGCTGTTCAACAAAATTTACTAGAGCTATTCCCCTATAAAGAGGTCTTTGATTTAGAAGCTAAAACTCTTGGGTTTTCTTACAACATCATCCCTTATCAAGATGCTAATGACATTATAAATGGTATCACTACAGACATTGATGCATTTTACCTAGCAACCGGATTTTTTTTAACTCCAGATGATATCACTAAAATTTCTACTAGTTTAATAGAAAAGAAAATACCTTCTTTTACTACGACTAATACTAAAGATGTTGCATATGGATTAATGGCTACAAACCAGTCTAGTAGTAATATAAGCCAGTTTTTTAGACGTATTGCCTTGAGTGTAGAGGCTTACGTTAATGGTAAAAGTCTCTCGCAGCTACCTGTATTTATCCAATCAAGCAATGAGCTTACTATAAACTTTAATACCATAGAGCGTGTGGGTTTGGTTTTAAAATATAGCCTGATTTCAAAAACTAACTTTGTGGGAGATTTTGTAAACGTGCTTTCTGAGAAAAAATACAATCTCTTAGATGTAATGAGTGGCGTAGTGGGCGAAAATCTAGCACTTCTCTCTAGAAAAAAAGAGATTGCTTTAAGTGCCCAAAGTGTAAAGACATCAAGAAGTAATTACTTGCCAAGTGTTGTAGCAGGTACTATGGGTACCTATATAGACCCAAACCTAGCTGTATTAACCAATGGTCAAAACGCTGAGTTTTCTACCTCTGGCGCCATAGCTGTGCAACAAACATTATACTCAGAGGCTACAAATGCCAATATTTCCATCCAGAAAGATTTATTGGAGTCACAAAAGCAAACCTACAATGCCACAGAACTTGATGCAATTTTTAGTGCAGCAAATGCATATTTTAATGCATTAATTTTAAAGGCGAATGTTCAAATCCAAAATCAAAACTTGAATTTAACAAAAAAGAATCTACAAATTGCAAATCAAAACTTTGAGGCTGGTCAAAGCGGAAAATCTGACGTGCTAAGGTTTACCAGTGAACGTGCTCAAAACACACAAACATTTATAGAATCAATTAACCAATTACAACAGGCATACATATCACTCAATCCTGTCTCTTATACACATCTCCGAGCCCACGAGACAGGCAGAAATCTCG
>CAJXUG010000031.1:0-13981 GCA_913060785.1 uncultured Flavobacteriaceae bacterium
GAGATTTCTGCCTGTCTCGTGGGCTCGGAGATGTGTATAAGAGACAGGTATTACCATGTTTTTGGTATAAAATAAAACCCAATGCACCCAATTAACATCAAAGAAAAATTTAGCAAATTTGATAAAAACTGGCACCCACACCAGATCGCTGTTGTGGATGACATGCAAATACTACTCGCTAAAATTAAAGGAGAATTTGTGTGGCATAAACACCTGGAGCAAGACGAACTATTTTTTGTGCAAAAAGGGGTGCTAGAAATGCATTTTAGAGATAAAATAGCGGTTGTCAAAGAGGGTGAAATTATTGTGGTTCCTAAGGGGGTGGAACATTGTCCAAAAAGCCAAACAGATCAAGAGGTGCACCTCTTACTTTTTGAAAAACTAGACACCAAACATACCGGTAATGTGGTGCATGAGAAAACACAAAGCTCCTATCCAAAAATTTAACCTTTATATAATCTAAGACAATGTATATCTAAACAAAGACCTGGTATCTTTGTTTATTTATCGTTCAATATGAAGATACTGCATCTAGACCAAAACCACCCCTTGCTTATCGAGCAGCTTACCCAAGCTGGGTTTGATTGCCAGGAAGATTACACCTCTTCAAAACAGGACATAGAGAGCCGTATAGCCTCTTATGATGGTATTGTTATTAGAAGCAGGTTTAAGATAGACAAACAGTTTTTAGACGCAGCTACCCATTTAAAATTTATAGCTCGCGTGGGAGCTGGTCTAGAAAGCATTGATGTTTGTTATGCAGCAAGTAAAAACATATCCCTATTTGCAGCGCCCCAGGGAAACAAAAATGCAGTGGGCGAACATGCCCTGGGCATGCTATTGTCTCTGTTCAATAAGCTAAACCGAGCAGATAGGCAAGTAAAATCTGGGCTCTGGGAAAGAGAGCACAACAGAGGAGTAGAAATCAAAGGAAAAACCATTGGCCTTATTGGGTACGGAAACATGGGCCGCAGCTTTGCAAAAAAATTAAAAGGTTTTAAGTGTACCACCCTTTGCTATGATATACAAAAAGACCTAGGCAATAAAAATGCAACACAAGTATCTTTGCAAACATTACAAGAACAGGCAGATGTAGTAAGCCTGCACACTCCTTGGACTCCACAAACCAACAAAATGGTAGATGCAGCTTTTATAGCCAAGTTTAAAAAACCATTTTGGCTTATCAATACCGCACGAGGAAAAAGCGTGGTAACCAAAGATGTAGTTTCTGGGTTAAAAAGCGGAAAAATACTAGGGGCTGGTTTGGATGTTTTAGAATATGAAAAACGCTCTTTTGAAACATTATTTACAGAAAAGATGCCGCAAGAATTTGAGGAGCTTTTGGCCATGAACAATGTTATTTTAAGCCCCCATGTTGCCGGCTGGACTATTGAGAGTAAAGAAAAATTAGCGCAAGTTATTGTACATAAAATAGTGACAAGATATAAACCAGACCCTAAGCTATAAGCCTTACAGTTGAAATAAAGAGAAAACACCCAAATACTAAGCCATGACTACACAAGAATTTTTTAATACCCTAAAAGAACATCCAGGTAAATCGTTGCTGTTTCAATACACTCCAGGGCAACTCGTTGGAGCTAATTATCACATTACAGAAGTAAAACACATCAACGTAGACTCTGTAGATTGCGGCGCTAGAGAAGACTCCTGGAAAGAAACTATCATACAACTATGGGAAAGCCCCTCGGAGATAGGAAAAACAGATTTTATGAGTTGTCATAAAGCCTTAGTTATTTTAAACACCGTAGGAAAAATAAGACCTTATACCAATACAAGCACTGTTCGTTTTGAATATAGTAATGCGCTGTTTCATACCGCCCAATTATTTGTATCGGCAGTAGAGGTAACCAAAGACAGTTTACTGGTGCATCTAGCAACTCAAAAAACTGCCTGTAAGGCCGAAGATATATGCGGAATTCCAGAAATAGAAAACACCCAGCCCCAAGCAAATAGTTGCGCCCCTGGAAGTGGGTGTTGTTAATAGATTTAAAAATAATATCAAACGCATAAAACTCATAAAAAACATGAAAAACATACTCGTACTTTGTACAGGTAATAGCTGCCGAAGCCAAATGGCACATGGTTACTTGCATCAAATTCTTGGAGATAAGGCAACTATCTATAGCGCAGGTATAGAAACACACGGTATTAATCCGGGAGCGGCATTAGCCATGAAAAAAGACGGAATTGATATTTCTAGTCATACCTCCAACAATGTAAATGAGTACCAAGAAATAGATTGGCATTACATTATAACAGTTTGTGATCATGCCTTTGAAAACTGCCCTTACATTGCGGCGCCTAATGCAGAAAGATTGCATCATAATTTTTATGACCCGTCAAAATTTATTGGCAATGCGCAACAAACCCAAGCTGCATTTATAAAAGCCAGAGAAGAAATAAAAGACTATTGTCTTGACTTTTCAAACACTCATTTTAATCTTTAATAACTACCTGCACGGTCTCTCTACTTTCCTGCTTTAACAAAACCTCCTTGTTTTTAATTAGAGACTTTACATCGTTTGAGGATGCGTGGCGTATGGTATAAAGAGTCACATCCTCATTCCAGCTTACCCTAAAGGTAGAGCGCAGTGAGGTAAGTAACACCTCTAGGTTGTTGTATGTATTATCAATAACCACAGAAAAGCTAATGGCAGAGTTTTGAATTAAGGAAACCTTCATTTTATTTTTATCTAGTAATGTAAATACATCACTTATGTTTTTCTCTACTATAAAACTAAAGTCTAGAGAAGATAAGGAGAGTAAAACTTGTCCTTTCTTTAAAATAAAACAGGCTGTTTTTGGGTCTAAGGGAACACCCTTCCCCACACAAGTACCTGCGCTTAGGGGGTCATAGAATGACTTCACAAACAACGGTATTTCTTTTTTCTGTAGCGGCTGTAAGGTTTTAGGATGTATCACAGATGCGCCATAAAAAGCCAACTCTATGGCTTCTCTATAAGAAATGTGGTGTAATAAGGTTGTGGTTTTAAAATACCTAGGGTCTGCATTTAAAACCCCAGGAACATCTTTCCATATGGTAACACTTGCGGCGTTTAAACAGTAGGCAAGAATTGCGGCGGTGTAATCACTACCCTCTCTACCCAGGGTTGTTGTAAAGTTATTGCTAGCCTCTGCTGCCAAAAAACCTTGAGTTATTGTAATGCCTGTAGCAGGAATATTTTCAACAATATGCTGCTTTGTGGTTTGCCAATCTACAGAGGCATCTCTAAAACTAGCGTCTGTAACAATACAAGTGCGTATGTCTACCCAGGTATTTTTTATGGCCTTTTGGGTTAAATATGCAGATATAATAGTAGTAGAAAGAAGCTCACCATAGCCCACCACCTGATCATAAACGTAGGCTTGGTTGGTAGATTTATTGGTCTGTAAAAAAGAAGATAATGTTGTAATTAATGTTTGTATTTGCCTGAAAACCTGAGCGTTAATATCTGTAAATATTTCCTTGGAGACAGACCAGTGGTATGCCTTAATATCTTCTATAGCTTGTTTTACTTTTGCCGGTTCTTGGAAATAACAGTTTACAACACCCTCTAAGGCATTGGTCATTTTACCCATTGCCGAGACTACAATTACAAGATTGGTATGGCCTGTTTGCTGTAAAACAGTAGCTACATTTTTAACCCCCTGAGCATCTTTTACAGAAGCGCCTCCAAATTTAAATACATTCATAATGTTGCTCACAAAGCTATAATTTAAAGTTTACTACTAGGGCTAATAAAATTAGACAATCCTTCTTGGTCAAATTGAGCTAAATACCAATCTTTTAATATTGTAGCTCCTGTTTTTTCATAGAATTTTATGGCAGGGGTATTCCAACCAAGGACCACCCACTCTACTCTTTTTACATTAAAAGATGCGGCATGCTCCATAACCCTTTTATACAAAGCCATACCAACACCTTGGCCTCGTTTAGACTCTTTCACAATTAAATCTTCTAGATGGACACTGCGCCCCTTCCAGGTGGAGAATCTAAAATAGCATAATGCCATCCCTACAATTTGACCCCCTAGCAAACAAACAAAACAAGTAAAAAGAGGTTGGCTACCAAAACCTTCAGTAACTAGCGTGTCTATATCAATCTGCACAGCATTTGGTTGCTTCTCAAAAACAGCAAGTTCTTTGATAAGCTCGAGCACTTCAGGCATATCTTCTTTTGTGGCTTTTCTTACAACAACACTCATTAGATCTGGTTTTGATACACAAATATCGGTTCAATTTCTTAAAAAATGCGATATTTGCATTAAATTCCTTGAACAACTCAATATGTCAAATAAAAATAAAACATTAGGAGAATTTATTATAGAAAACCAAACAGAATTTAAATACTCCTCTGGCGAGCTTTCTAGACTAATTAACTCTATCCGTTTAGCAGCAAAGGTGGTAAACCATGAAGTAAACAAAGCGGGTTTGGTTGATATTTTGGGAGCAGCAGGAGAAACAAATGTGCAAGGAGAGGATCAGCAAAAATTGGATGTATACGCAAATGATGTGTTCATCAAAACATTGATCAATAGAGAAATTGTATGTGGTATTGCCAGTGAAGAAGAAGATGACTTTATAACCATTATTGGCAGAAATGAAAAAAATGACAATAAATATATTGTTTTAATAGACCCCTTAGATGGATCCTCTAATATAGATGTTAATGTTTCTGTAGGTACTATTTTTTCTATCTACCGAAGAATTACCCCAGAGGGAACACCTGTAACAATTGACGATTTTTTACAGCCTGGAAACAAACAAGTTGCGGCAGGATATATTGTATATGGCACCTCAACAATGATTGTATACTCTACAGGACATGGGGTAAATGGCTTTACGTTAAACCCGGCTATTGGAACCTATTATTTATCGCATCCTAACATGCAATTTCCAGAAAACGGAAGCATTTACTCTGTAAATGAAGGTAATTATGTACATTTCCCACAGGGTGTAAAAGACTATATAAAGTATTGCCAAAAAGAAGAAGAGGATAGACCTTACACCTCAAGGTATATTGGGTCTTTGGTCTCAGATTTTCATAGAAATATGATCAAAGGAGGCATATACATGTACCCAAACACCTCTAAGGATCCAAACGGAAAATTACGTTTATTATATGAGTGCAACCCAATGGCCTATATTGCAGAACAATCTGGAGGTAAAGCCAGTGATGGGTATACAAGAATACTAGATATCAAACCCACAGAGCTACACCAACGAGTGCCTTTTTTCTGCGGAAGCAAAAATATGGTAACCAAGGCAGAAAGCTTTATGAAGTAACCATCTTAAAATTTAAAGCGCGTTTTCTTTAATATCTTTCACTACTTCTGGATTTAATAGGGTAGAAATATCTCCTAAATTATCGGTTTGTTTCTCGGCAATTTTACGCAGTATTCTGCGCATTATCTTTCCACTTCTAGTTTTAGGAAGGCCCTGCGTGAATTGAATTTTATCAAGTTTTGCAATAGCTCCAATCTCTAGGGCAATCTTTGCATTTATTTCTTTACGCAGTTGGTCTTGATTTGTAACATCGGTGGTTTTTAGGGTTACATACCCGTAAAGAGCGGTTCCTTTTATATCATGAGCAAATCCTACTACAGCGCTTTCTGCAACCAAAGGGTGTTGATTTATAGCGTCTTCGATAGGAGCTGTGCCTAAATTATGGCCAGAGACTATAATAACATCATCTACTCTTCCTGTAATTCTATAATTGCCTTCTGCATCCCGAAGTGCTCCATCACCCGTGAAATAAACGTTTTTAAAGGCAGAGAAATACGTTTGCTTATACCGCTGATGATTTCCGTAAATAGTTCGCGCCATAGAGGGCCACGGAAAGGTGACACATAATTTTCCTTGTCCCTGAGGCGTTGTAATTTGTTGTCCTGTGTCATCCATCAGGGCTAGTATAATACCAGGCAAAGGGAGGGTTGCGTAGGTAGGAATTGTTTTTGTAATTCCTGGCAATGAAGTAATCATAATACCACCCGTTTCTGTTTGCCACCAGGTATCTACAATAGGGGCTTTATTTTTACCTATATGGTCATCATACCAGTGCCATGCTTCTTCGTTTATAGGTTCTCCAACTGTGCCAAGTACCTTTAAAGAAGATAGATCGTGTTTCTCTACTAGAGATAATGATTCTTTAGCCAGGGCTCTAATAGCTGTAGGAGCTGTATAAAACTGAGTGACTTTGTGTTTTGCAACTACCTCCCAAAAGCGTCCTGCATCTGGATAGGTAGGTACTCCTTCAAACATCAAAGAAGTGGCTCCATTGGCCAAAGGGCCATATACAATGTAACTATGGCCCGTTACCCAGCCAATATCTGCGGTACACCAATACACATCTTTCTCTTGATACTGAAATACATTTTTAAATGAATAGGCGCTATACACCATATATCCTGCAGTTGTATGTACCATTCCTTTGGGTTTCCCTGTAGATCCAGAGGTGTATAAAATAAATAAAGGATCCTCTGCATCCATAACCTCAGCTTGGCAAACACCAGAAGCGGCATCAAGTAGTGGTTGTATCCAATAATCACGGTTCTTGTGTAGGGTAATTTCGGTTCCTATTCTTTTCACTACCAAAACACGCTGTACTGCCTCGCAGCTTAAAAGTGCGGTATCAACAATAGATTTTAAATCTATGGTTTTAGCGCCCCTGTAAGACCCATCACTTGTTATAACCATTTTACAATCGCAATCGTTTATACGTGTAGCCAAGGCCGCAGCAGAAAACCCAGCAAACACCACAGAATGAACAGCGCCAATTCTAGCACAGGCCAAAACGGCTATTGCCAACTCTGGAATCATAGGCAGATACAAGCACACCCGATCTGCTTTTTGAATGCCTTTACTCTTTAGCACATTTGCCATTTTACAAACGCGCTCATGAAGCTCTGTATAACTAATGGCAACAGCAGGTTGGCCAGGATCATTGGGTTCAAAAAGCAAGGCTGTTTTTGACCCTCGAGTGGCCAAATGCCTATCAATACAATTTAAAGTAATATTTAACTTAGCACCTTTAAACCAGCTAACCGACGGAATCGACAAATCATGCTCTAACACGCTTTGCCAAGGGGTTATCCAGTCAAAATTTTCACGGGCAATAGTATCCCAAAAATCTTCAGGGGTGTTTGTTGCATCTTGGCAGGCCTGATTATATGCCTCTAAAGAGTCAATATTATAATGGTTTTGCATTTTTGGATGTTTTAAAAACAGAAAGATACTTATTTTTTTAAATGCTACTGTTTTTTATTAAAATAAGTCCTGTAACTTTATGGCTATTAATTAGCATTAACAAACACCTCAACTCTTGAAAAAACTACTCCAGATTCTTAATATTGTATTTTTTATTGGGACCATTTATGTTAATTACGGCTCCAGCACAGGCATGTTTAACAACTCCACACAGGCTGCCATAAGTGGTAAGTATCAAACCCTTTTTACTCCAGCAAGCTATGGGTTTTCTATATGGGGAGTTATTTATCTTTTACTTTTAGGGTTTGTTATATACCAATCTAGAAGCCTTTTTGTTAAAGTGTCTAATGATGCCTCTGTAGAAAAAACAGGATGGTGGTTTATACTCAGTTGTATTGCAAATAGCCTGTGGTGCTACTTATTTGTTTGTGATCACATACTGCTATCTACCTTTGTTATTTTCTTTATTTTATTTTGTTTGCTACAAATTGTAATGAGAAACAAGATAGCGCTTTGGAATGCGCCACTTTCAACAATTGCTTTTTTGTGGTGGCCATTTGTTATTTATAGTGGATGGCTTACGGTGGCTTGTATTGCTAATGTAACGATCTATCTTACAAAAATTGGCTGGGATGGCTGGGGAATTTCCCCAGAGGCCTGGACCTTTACAATGATTGGGGTTGCCACTTTTATAAATCTTGTTGTCACCTGGAGACGAAATATGCCCGCATTTGCCTTAGTTGGCGCTTGGGGTCTAGTGGCCATTGGAGTGGCAAACACAGGTAATTATGAGGCTATAAAACAAATGACCTATCTATGTGCTGGGGTGTTGCTTTTGAGCAGTGGTTTTCGCGGCCTAAAAAATAGAGTCGCCAACCCAGGTAGTACACTTCTTAAAAAATCCTAAAAAAGAGGGGTAATTGTTTAAATAAATCATAAGGCCCTTTGTAAGGATTTAACTTTGGTCTATTTTTGCACGCTATGAGCAAAACACTTGTTCGCTCTCTCTTTAGAGAGTCTTCTGCACAGGCAACATTAAAAACCCAGCTTACCGAGAAAGCCAGGGATAACTGCGTGGTGTCAGGACTTGTTGGAAGCGCACTATCTATTACTATTGCTGAACTATTCAAGGAAACAGCGCTCCCTTTTCTACTAATATTAAATGACAAAGAACAAGCTGCATATCATCTCAATGATTTAGAAAACATACTGGGAGATGAAAGTGTGTTATTCTATCCTGGAAGCTACAGAAGGCCTTATCAAATAGAACAGACAGACAACGCAAATGTTTTACTTCGAAGTGAGGTGTTAAACCGTATCAATTCCAGAAAAAAACCAGCGCTTATTGTTACCTACCCCGAAGCGTTATTTGAGAAAGTTGTCACAAAAAAAGAGCTAGAAAAAAACACCCTAAAAATTTCGGTTGGAGAAAACCTATCTATTGATTTTGTAAACGAAATATTATTTGAATACAATTTCAAAAGGGTAGATTTTGTAACAGAGCCCGGAGAGTTTTCTGTTCGTGGTGGTATTTTAGATGTGTTTTCTTTTAGTAACGATGAGCCCTACAGGATCGAATTTTTTGGAGATGAGATTGACTCCATAAGAACCTTTGATGTAGAAACACAACTCTCTCTTGAGCAGTTAAAAAAAGTGTTTGTTATTCCTAATGTAGAAAACAAGCTGATGGAAGAAAACAGAGAGAGTTTTCTTAAATACATCTCTGGAAAAACTATTATTTGTCTTAAAGATCAAGAAATAGTAAACAGCGCTATAGACACTCTTTTTACCAAAGCAACTCAGGCATATGATAGCCTGCAAGGGGAGGTTAAAAGAATTTCTCCTGAGCTGTTATTTTGCACCTCAGGGCTGTTAAAAAAACAATTTGAAGGGTTTAAAACAATAACCTTAGCTAGTAGTAATCCTCATGGGCTAAGAGAAAAAGTAGGTGATGCACTGCCAGAGAATACCTCAAAGCTCATTGGCTTTAACACCAAGCCACAGCCCTCTTTTAACAAGCAGTTTGATTTACTGATTGAAAATCTAAATCAAAACACAGATAAGGGATATACCAATTACATTTTTTGCAGCAGCGACCAACAAGCCAAACGCTTTCAAGACATTTTTGCAGACGCCAAGGTAGCTGTAACACAATTTGAGACGGTTGTTTTTCCTCTTTACCAAGGGTTTATTGACCACCAGTGCAAACATGTTTGCTACACAGATCATCAAGTATTTGAACGCTACCACAAATTTAGCCTTAAAAACGGGTACGCTAAAAAACAGGCCATTACCCTAAAAGAATTAACCAACCTTGTGGTTGGTGATTATGTAACCCATATTGATCACGGAATAGGAAAATTTGGAGGGCTTCAAAAAATTGAAGTAGAAGGCAAACAACAAGAAGCCATTAAATTAATATATGGGGAGCGTGATATTTTATATCTAAGCATACACTCATTACATAAAATTTCGAAATACAACGGCAAGGATGGCACCGTTCCAAAAATCTACAAATTAGGGAGTGCAGCCTGGAAAAAACTAAAGCAAAAAACAAAAGCAAGAGTAAAACACATTGCTTTTAATTTGATAGAATTATACGCAAAAAGAAGGCTTCAAAAAGGATTTCAATATGATCCAGATAGCTATTTGCAACATGAGCTAGAATCCAGCTTTATCTTTGAAGACACCCCAGATCAATCTACGGCAACTGCAGATGTAAAAGCAGATATGGAGAGTGAGCGCCCCATGGACCGTTTAATTTGTGGTGATGTTGGATTTGGCAAAACAGAAGTTGCCGTTCGTGCAGCTTTTAAAGCCGTTGATAATGGCAAGCAAGTTGCCATTTTAGTACCTACCACAATATTAGCATTTCAGCACTTTAAAACCTTTAGCGAAAGACTAGGTACTATGCCTGTAAAGGTAGATTACCTAAATCGCTTCAGGACGGCCAAAGAGCGTAAAGGCGTTTTAGAGAATTTAAAAAATGGGAGATTAGATATTGTTATTGGTACCCATCAGCTGGTAAGTAAAGCTATCGAGTTTAAGGACCTTGGTCTATTAATTATTGATGAAGAGCAAAAATTTGGAGTTGCCGTAAAAGACAAGCTTAAAACCATTAAAGAAAATGTAGACACCCTCACCCTAACGGCTACCCCAATACCAAGAACGCTTCAGTTTTCACTTATGGCCGCCAGAGATTTGAGTGTAATTAACACCCCACCTCCCAACAGACATCCTGTTGAGACAAACGTAATTCGTTTTGGAGAAGAAATCATCAGAGATGCCATTAGATATGAAATATCTAGAGGAGGACAAACCTTCTTTGTACACAACCGTATAGAAAACATAAAAGAAGTTGCGGGTATGATACAGCGTTTGGTTCCAGATGCTAAAATAGGTATTGGGCACGGGCAATTGGAAGGTAAAAAATTAGAAGGGCTTATGCTCAAATTTATGAATAATGAATTTGATGTGCTGGTGGCTACAACCATTATTGAAAGCGGGCTGGATGTATCAAATGCAAACACCATATTTATAAACAATGCAAATAACTTTGGCCTGAGTGATCTGCATCAAATGCGAGGTCGTGTGGGTAGAAGTAACAAAAAGGCATTCTGTTATTTTATTACACCTCCTTATTCTGCCATGACAGATGATGCCAGAAAAAGAATCACTGCCCTAGAACAATTTAGCGATCTAGGTAGTGGAATTAACATTGCCATGAAAGATCTTGAAATTCGTGGAGCAGGAGATTTATTGGGTGGTGAGCAAAGTGGATTTATCAATGAAATTGGTTTTGAAACCTATCAAAAAATATTAGCAGAAGCTATAGAAGAGCTGAAAGAAAAGGAGTTTAAAGATTTGTATGAAACCACCGATACAGATTTCAAAAACAGAGCTTTTGTAAAAGACGTTACCATCGACACAGATTTTGAAATATTATTTCCCGACGATTATGTCAACAACATTACCGAGCGGTTAAACCTTTACACCAAGCTTAACGAAATTAAAGATCAAGCTGGGTTGGAGGCATTTCAAAAAACCCTGGAGGACCGCTTTGGGGAGCTTCCCCCACAGGTAATTTCCTTATTTGATAGTGTGCGTATTAAATGGATTGCTATAAAAATGGGAATAGAGCGGGTGATTATTAAACAAGGCCGCTTTATTGGGTACTTTATCAGTGATCAACAAAGTGATTTTTATCAAACACAAGGCTTTTCTCAAGTGCTAGACTTTGCACAAAACAATGCCTCAAATGTAAAAATAAAAGAAAAAAACACCCGAGGTGGGCTGCGTTTATTACTTACCATAGAAAACGTATCTTCTATCTCAAAAGTGCTAGATATGCTTGAAAAGACTGGCTTATAACACGCTTTTTATTTGTGTTTAAAAGTGATAAAATGCATCTTTAAAGTGCGTAATTTCTTGGGTTGATTTATTCTTAATGATGGCCAAAATATCAAACCTTGCCTCTAAGGGGATGTTGTTTGAAACCAAGTACTGGTTTGCTGCCTTGAGAAGCAGTTTTATTTTCTCTGGGCTTACAAAAGATTGTGGGTCACCAAAAAAATTACTGTTTCTTGTTTTGACCTCAACAATAATAATTTGAGCCTCTTTTTTTGCAATGATGTCTATTTCTGCTTTGTGAAACCTCCAGTTTCTCTCTAAAATAACATAGTTGTTTTCTAGTAAATAACCTACTGCAAGAGATTCTCCCAGGCGGCCTAAATCATTATGTATTGCCATTATTTTATAGTGCTAAAAAGGACGGCTATAAAAGGGGGAGTGTTGTAACTATAAAATTAGGTAATTATATTTTAAAAACTACTCTAACTATAGCGTAAGTATGCCTGTTTTTGTGTCACCTCTAAGGTTACTACTTTACCTAAAACTAGCGCCCTATTATCTAGAACATGCCCTGCAGGAAAATTAAAACTCACTGGATATTGATACTCTTGGACTGCCTCAAATATAATCTCAGGGGCTGTTTTTCCAAAACCAATGGTATTGTCTCGCATCTCACTCATACCCCCCACGATAAGACCTGCAAGATTTTTAAGACGCCCACTTCGCTTTAAATTTTGCATCATTCTGTCTATATGATATAACATTTCATCAAGATCTTCAATAAACAAAACTTTGTCTTTCCAATCTATCTGCGAGGGGCTGTCTAAAATACTATACAGCACAGATAAGTTGCCACCAACCAAGGTGCCCGTTGCCGTCCCAAACCTGCAAGGTAGCGACGTGTCATGGCTATAGGAAATATCAGGATTGTCTGCAAATAGCGCTTGTTGTAATGTGTCTCTAGAGGCTTTTGACCTCTTTTCTATCTCAAGACACATCTGTCCATGAATGGTAGGGATGTTAAGCCTATTAATGTGGCTGTGTAATACTGTAACATCACTGTAGCCAATAATCCATTTTGGCTGTTGTATAAACTGAGTGAAGTTTAACAAATCAACCATACGTATGGTGCCGTAACCTCCTCTGGCGCACCAAATAGCTTTTATGTTTGGATTGTCTAGAGCGTCTTGGAAATCTTGTGCCCGCAAGGAGTCATCACCAGCATATTGGTTATCCTTGGCCTCAATGGTTTTGCCAAGGTGCACCTCTAAGCCCATTTTTTTTGCAAATAATATAGCAGGAGCTAATTCTTTGTTTGAAACTTTTCTAGCCGTAGAAACTATTGCTATGGCATCGCCTTTTTTTAGTTTTTTAGGGTGTTTTTGATGTGTTATATTCAAGGGTAATCTGTTATATATTAAACTTTTGAGTTATATTTATGTCTTAAATTAAATCGTATTATAAAAGTACGAAGTATTTAACCACATTGGAGCATTAACAATCTATTTTTATGGAAGTGACAACCAACCCTCCTTGTAACACTGCGCTACTTGATGTATACATACCCTCAGGGGAAAACCCTTGGACATCACAAAAAATTAAACACCTCTACAGGCGCCTAGCCTACGGTGTTAACTTGGCAGGTATAGATGCAGCACTACCTCTTACACCCGCTACTGTTGTAGATTCCATTATAGATACGGCCATCAATTTACCTCAAACAACTGCGCCATCATGGGGGTATTTTAGTATTAGTGATTTTGCTGATTTTGATATAGAAAATCCAGTAAATGTAAGTCAGTGGTATATCCAAACCGCCGGTGATACTATTGAAGAAGGACTAAGAGCTAGACTCACCATGTTTTGGATGAATCATTTTGTTACTGAGTTAGACAGCTACGGATCCTACGCTCCATATATGTTTCAATATTACAACTTAATGCAAACACATGCCTTGGGTAATTTCAAGGAGTTTGTTAAAGCTGTTGGGATTAATTCTACAATGCTTATTTACCTCAATGGGTTTGAAAACACTAGTAATAACCCAAACGAAAATTATGCTAGAGAACTTTTTGAATTATTTACCTTAGGAGAAAACAACAACTACACTCAAGAGGATATTATTCAAGCCTCTAGAGCATTAACAGGCTATAATCACTGGGATGATCCTGGGGCACAAATATATTTTGACCAAAGCACTTGGGATGAAAACCCTAAAACAGTTTTTGGTTCTGAGGAGTTTTATACCTATGATGAGCTTATAGACACCCTGTTTGAACTCAGAGAAACAGAGATTGCCCAATTTATTTGCACCAAACTTTATAAATACTTTGTAAGCCATCAGTACGATGCTATTACCTGTCTCTTATACACATCTGACGCTGCCGACGAAGAGGATAGTGTA
>CAJXUG010000032.1:0-13934 GCA_913060785.1 uncultured Flavobacteriaceae bacterium
GAGATTTCTGCCTGTCTCGTGGGCTCGGAGATGTGTATAAGAGACAGCTGTTAAAGGGGTCCATCAAAAAGAATTGCGTGAAGAAATAAATCCAGATGTTATTCTAGGAAATACCTATCATTTGTATTTACGTCCGGGAACAAAAATTTTAGAAAAAGCAGGGGGTCTTCATAAGTTCATGAACTGGGATAGAAACATCCTTACAGACTCTGGAGGGTATCAAGTATACTCTCTCTCAGACAACAGAAAAATTAAAGAAGAAGGAGTGAAGTTTAAATCTCACATTGATGGGAGTTATCATTTTTTTACGCCCGAGAATGTGATGGAAGTGCAGCGAAGTATTGGGGCAGATATTATTATGGCCTTTGACGAGTGTACACCTTACCCTTGTGATTATAACTATGCAAAAAGGTCTATGCACATGACACATCGTTGGTTAGAGCGTTGTTTGACTCATCTTGAGAAAACACCCTTTATGTATGACTATACACAAACATTCTTTCCTATTGTGCAGGGTAGTACCTATAAAGATTTACGTAAGCAATCTGCAGAGTATATTGCCTCAGTAGGTGCGCAGGGTAATGCCATTGGCGGCTTGTCTGTAGGGGAGCCTGCCCATGAGATGTATGAAATGACAGAAGTAGTCACAGCTATTTTACCTAAAGATAAGCCTCGTTATTTAATGGGAGTAGGAACTCCAATAAACTTACTAGAGAATATTGCCCTGGGTATAGATATGTTTGACTGTGTGATGCCTACAAGAAATGGTAGAAATGGTATGTTATTCACCGCACATGGAACAATCAACATTAAAAATAAAAAATGGGAGGCAGATTTTAGCGCTATAGATGAAATGGCAATTACTTGGGTAGATACAGAGTATAGCAAAGCTTATTTACGTCATCTATTCACTGTAAATGAAATGTTAGGTAGGCAAATTGCCACTATTCACAACCTTGGTTTTTATTTATGGTTGGTGCGTGAGGCAAGAAAACATATCTTAGCAGGAGATTACACGCCATGGAAAAACATGATGGTACAACAAATGGATAAAAGGCTATAAGGCCACATACAATGTTAAGCATACTCGATAAGTATATATTAAAACGCTATTTAGGGACATTTGTGCTCCTATTACTGCTATTTATACCTATTGGTATTATTGTAAATCTTGCCGAGAAGATTGATAAAATATTGGAAAATGAGGTGCCCCTGATAGAGGTGGCGGCTTATTATTTTGATTTCACTATTTACTTTGCCAATTTATTATTCCCCTTATTTTTATTTTTATCTGTAATTTGGTTTACCTCCAAATTGGCAAATAACACCGAGATTATTGCTTTTTTGAGCAGTGGTGTATCCTATTATCGTTTTTTAAGACCCTATATTATTGGTGCTACCATTGTGTGTATTGCAGCTTTTGTTTTAGGAATGTTTATTGCTCCAAAAGCCAGTCAAGGCTTTAATGAATTTTCATTTAAATATCTAAAAAAAGGCAGGCAGGATCGTGAAAAATCTAACGTATATAGGCAGATTAATGAAAATGACTACATATATGTGAGTTACTTTAATGTTTCAGAAAAAAGTGGAAGTAATTTTACCCTAGAACATTTCGAGGATAAAAAAATGACTTACAAACTAGCAGCCAGTAGAATTAAGTTTAATGACAAAGACAGCACCTACTCTTTGTTTAATTATACAAAAAGAAGGGTAGGGGTAGACAATGATAGTATTGAGCGTAAAAAACGATTGGATACCGTCTTTAGTTTTGATCTTGATGATTTAACTCCCGTAAAGTATATAGCTGAAACACTAAATCTCCCAGAGCTTAATAATTTTATTGCAAGCGAGAAGAAAAAAGGATCTTCTTTTATTAGCTCATACGAAGTGGTACGCCACAAGCGGTGGAGTTTGCCAGTTTCTGCATACATATTAACTATCATTGCGGTAGCAGTTTCTTCAGTGAAACGCCGTGGTGGTATGGGTGTTAACCTAGCCATTGGTATTGCCATAGGAATGGTGTTTATTTTCTTTGATAAAATATTCGGAACCCTTGCTGCCAAAAGTGATTTTTCGCCTTTTGTAGCCTCTTGGGCGCCAAATATTGTGTTCGCCATTTTAGCCATTTATTTGCTCCGCAATGCCAAGCGCTAAACTTCTTAATTACCTGCACTTACATTTTATAGTCTTTATTTGGGGCTTTACTGCTGTTTTGGGAGCTCTTATTAGTATTGATGCCCTTGGTTTGGTATGGTTTAGAATGAGTATCGCCTCTTTGCTTATACTGGCATGGGTAGGATACAAGAAAATACCACTCTCATTAAGCAAAAAAACCATGTTGGTTTTTTTACTTGCAGGGGCAGTTATAGCCATGCATTGGCTTGCTTTTTTTGGGGCTATTAAAACCGCCAATGTTTCCATAACACTAGCCATTATGTCTACAGGTTCTTTTTTTACTGCTTTTCTAGAACCTATTTTTTACAAAAGAAAAATTATTTGGTATGAAGTTGTTTTTGGCCTTATTGTAGTGTTGGGTTTGTACGTTATTTTTCAGGTAGAGGGAGATTACTCTTGGGGTATTGTACTTGCTCTTATATCCTCATTTTTGGGAGCTCTTTTCTCTGTAATTAACGGAAAGTTGGCCGTGAGGCATAATGCAAGTGCTATTTCTTTTTATGAGCTCTTCTTTGGAGTTTGTTGTATTTCTTTATACTTGTTTTTTAGTGGGAGTTTTGACGCTTCATTTTTTACGTTATCCCCCTCAGATTGGGGTTATTTGTTCATTCTTGCCTCAGCATGTACGGCCTATGCATTTATAGCCTCTGTGCATGTAATGAAATGGATTAGTCCATACACAGTGATGCTAACCATTAACATGGAACCAGTATACGGTATTGTGTTGGCGCTTATTATTTTGGGAGAGTCAGAGAATATGGGACCACAGTTTTATTACGGCGCTGCAATTATTATTTTAACGGTTGTTGCAAACGGAATTATTAAAAACAGGATTAAAAAGAAATCAAAAAATTAAAGCAGTTCAATACATAGCTCAAAACAAAATTTTATCTTTGTGAAAACTAGTAATACAACCTATTGAAAAACCATTATGGAATACCTAGATTTTGAATTACCTATTAAAGACTTGCAAGAACAATATGAAAAGGCCTGCCAAATTGGGGAGGACAATGATGTAGATGTTACAAATACCTGCGAGCAAATTGAACTGAAATTAGAAGAAACTAAAAAAGAAATATATAAAAATATAACTCCTTGGCAACGTGTACAATTATCACGTCACCCCAATAGGCCTTACACCATGGACTATATAAATGCGATCTGTGGCGAGAGTTTCGTTGAGTTGCATGGAGATCGTGGTTTTAAAGATGATAAAGCAATGGTGGGTGGTCTAGGTAAGATTGGAGATCAGAGTTATATGTTTATAGGACAACAAAAAGGATACAACACCAAAACACGCCAATTTCGTAATTTTGGTATGGCCAACCCAGAGGGCTATCGTAAAGCCTTGCGCTTAATGAAATCTGCTGAGAAATTTAAAGTTCCTGTAGTATGTCTCATTGATACTCCGGGCGCCTACCCAGGACTAGAAGCAGAAGAGCGTGGTCAGGGAGAGGCAATTGCAAGAAATATTTTAGAAATGACACGCCTTAAGGTGCCTATCATTGTACTTATTATAGGTGAAGGTGCCAGTGGTGGAGCCCTAGGAATAGGCGTTGGAGACCGCGTACTGATGTTAGAAAATACATGGTATTCTGTGATTTCTCCAGAGAGTTGCTCTTCTATATTATGGCGTAGTTGGGAGTTTAAAGAACAAGCTGCCGAGGCCCTTAAACTTACTGCCACAGACATGAAAAAGCAAAAACTCATCGATGTAATTGTAAAAGAACCTCTTGGAGGTGCTCATGCAAACAGAGCAAAAACATTTACCACTGTGGCAAATGTAATTACCAAAGAATACAATCAATTAAAAGACTTATCACCAAAAGATTTGGTCGCCCAACGTATGGATAAATATTCTCAGATGGGAGTCTACAATCAATAAAGCTAGTGGTAGCAATACATCTTAAAATCTGAGGCGGCTGTCTCAGATTTTTTTTATGCTTATTAACAATATTTCGGAGTTTTCAACAATCAAATTGTTAATGAGTGGTTAACAGAAGCACCACAAAATAAACCAAGCCATCTTAACAATTTCTTTACATTCGTTCTATGGAAAAACTGCAACCTAACTCCCCTTATCAAAAGCGTCCTGCTCAAGTAATAAACTTAGAGAAAGGTAAGATTCCTCCACAAGCTACTGATTTAGAAGAGGTTGTGCTTGGAGCTATGATGATTGACAAAAAAGGAGTTGATGAGGTTATTGATATTTTAAATCCAGATGTTTTTTACAAAGAAGCCCACCAACACATCTTTGAGGCTATTAATACTCTGTTTGTAGAAAGCCAACCCGTAGACTTATTAACCGTTTCACAGCAGTTAAAGAAGATGCAAAAGCTTGAACTTGCTGGAGGAGAGTTTTATTTAATACAACTCACTCAAAAAGTCTCTTCCTCGGCCCATATTGAGTTTCATGCCCGTATCATTCTACAAAAATATATACAGCGAAGTTTGATTAAAATTTCTAATGAAATTATTGAAGATTCTTATGATGTAACTACAGACGTTTTTGACCTCTTAGATTCTGCAGAGAGTAAGTTATATGATATAACGCAAGGAAATATTAAGCGTTCTAGTGAAACAGCTCAAGATTTAGTAATTCAAGCCAAAAAGAAGATTGAAGAAATTGCCAATAAAGAGGGTTTGTCTGGTATTCCTTCTGGTTTTACAGAATTAGATAAGCTTACCTCTGGATGGCAACCAAGTGATTTAATTATTATTGCAGCTCGTCCTGGTATGGGTAAAACAGCCTTAACGCTATCTATGGCTCGTAACATGGCTGTAGATCATAACATTCCTGTTGCATTTTTCTCATGTGAGATGTCTTCGGTACAGTTAATTACCAGACTCATATCTAGTGAAACGGGTCTATCTTCAGAAAAATTAAGAACTGGAAATCTAGAAAAACACGAGTGGGAGCAGTTAAATGTTAAAGTAAAAGGCCTTGAAAAGGCGCCCCTTTTTATCGATGATACACCATCTCTTTCTATTTTTGATTTGCGTGCAAAGGCGAGACGTCTTGCCTCTCAGCAAGGGGTTAAAATGATTATGATTGATTATTTGCAGTTAATGACTGCTGGAGGAGGAAAAAATGGCGGAAATCGTGAACAAGAAATATCTACCATATCTAGAAACCTAAAAGCATTAGCAAAAGAATTAAATGTTCCAGTTATAGCATTATCTCAACTATCGCGTGCTGTAGAAACTCGTGGAGGATCTAAAAGACCTTTATTGAGTGACCTTCGTGAATCTGGAGCCATCGAGCAAGATGCAGATATTGTATCGTTTATTTACCGCCCAGAATACTATAAAATTGATGAGTGGGATGACGATGAGCACACCCCAACTGCTGGTCAAGGAGAGTTTATTGTAGCAAAGCACCGTAATGGAGGTTTGGATGAAATACGTCTTAAATTTGTTGGTAATTTAGGTAAGTTTGAAAACTTAGACACCTTTCCTTTCTCAAACGAAATAGCATCAAGCATGAATAATGCTGCAAATGATGATACCTTTACAACTCCTAATTTTCCTTCTGCCGAGGATGCCTTTGGAACAAACTCTAATGACGACCTTCCATACTAAAACCTAGGCAGATAATTTTAAATGTTAAAATCCTTTGCCAATTTTAAAAGAAAATGAAACGTTACTTTCTTCATTTCCTAGGCTAATATTTGGTCCTATATCAAAGCTATATCTGTAGTTTCTTAGTGACCAAAAATTGACTGCTATAGGGAAATAAGCTCTAACTCCTGTAATCCCATAACCTGGTGATGTTCCAATAGAGAAAGTAACTGACTTAATTTTAGGAGCTAGAAAATAATATTTAAGACCAACTGAGGCGCCAAATAACCCAATTTGACCTTCAAGACCTAGGTGTTCACTCACTAATTTCTCATAGGTGACTCCAACCCATGGATCATCATATCCTAGAATCTTGACACTTAGTATTGTATCTGGAAATCTATCTTCATTAGTAGTTGTGGTTTGACTAATCCCTAATAATGGAAAAATTAATACCAACATTAAAAGGAGTTTAGAATAAGTATTTGACATAACTTTTGTTTTTTTATACTGTTATAAACTAATAAGTAAATAACATCAACATAAAGATTTCATTATTTTTTTAAGGAAAAGCATTTGGACTTCTTATCAAAGTAAATTAAATTCTTTCTTCCTTCCAAATCTTTGGCTTAGATTTTGTCGTTATATTTACAGCATGACTAAGTTATTCACTTTTTTATTTATTTGCCTTTTTAGTTTACAGAGCTACGGCTCTTATATTCTCATCCCTATGGATGAGGCCACTCAAAAAGAACATTTAAAAGCCTATGGTATTACCTATTGGGTACTGGAAAGAAACGTGAAAACAAAATGGCTTTTAAATTATAGAGGTGGTTCGTTTTTAATGCCAGATAGTGATCAGATCCGCAAAGAATGCCAAATTCGTGGCGTTTCTTTTGAGATTATTAGTGATGCTAAAACGGCTCAGATATTAAAAGAAATAAGCAGCCCTTCTCAAAATATGGAAGCTGTGGTGTTAGAAAAAGCACCTAAAATTGCGGTATATTCTCCAAAAGGGAATCTACCCTGGGATGATGCTGTTACTATGGTACTAACCTATGCTGAAATCCCTTATACAACTATTTACGATCAAGAAGTTTTAAGAGATGAGTTGCTACTCTATGATTGGTTGCATCTTCACCACGAAGATTTCACAGGACAATATGGGAAGTTTTATAGAGCGTACAGATCTGCGCCATGGTACATAGCAGAAAAAAATAAATCTGAGGCTTTGGCGGCCACTTTAGGGTATGGTAAAGTTTCTCAGCAAAAACTAGATGTTGCTTTAAAAATTAGGGATTATGTTGTAGGAGGTGGTTTTATGTTTGCCATGTGCAGTGCCACAGATAGTTTTGATATTGCGCTTTCTGCAAAGGATGTAGATATCTGCGAGCCTATGTTTGATGGTGATGCCAGTGATGCTAATTATCAAAGTAAGATAGATTTTAAACAAACATTTGCTTTTAAAGATTATATCTTAGAGAGAAGCCCAATGGTGTATGAGTTTTCTTCTATAGACATGACCTCAAAACGTAAGATTTCAAAACAAACCGATTACTTTTCATTGATGGATTACTCTGCAAAGTGGGATCCAATTCCTACTATGTTAGTGCAAAACCACACCTCACTAGTAAAAGGTTTTATGGGGCAAACAACAAGCTATATGCCAGAGCATATTAAATCAAACGTTTTGGTTATGGGAGCACACAGCTCAAGTGGGGAAGCCCGCTATATTCATGGAATTAAAGGAAAAGGATTTTTCACCTTTTATGGCGGTCATGATCCTGAAGATTACCAACATAGAGTAGGGGACCCAAAAACAGAATTGGCCTTGCATCCAAATTCTCCAGGATACAGGTTAATTTTAAATAATGTATTGTTTCCGGCCGCAAAAAAGAAAAAACAAAAGACCTGATTTATTTATGTAAGGACAGCAGATATGCTGCTGCTTGAAAAGGACTTGTATTTGAGTTTGCCAGTGCCTTTAGTTGTTCTTGTAATGCTATTTTAATTTTGGGATTGTCGTAAAAATCACTTTTAAGTCTATTTTCTATAGTTTGTAACATCCAGAAATGTTGCTGATCTTCTCGCTTGGATACAAAATACCCTGTTTCTTTCATTTGTGCTACATAGCCATCAATTAGATCAAGAGCTTCTTCAATACCTTCATTTTTAAGAGCACTACAGGTTATGGTTTTAGCAATCCATCCATTGTCTTTTGGAGGATATAAATGCAAAGCACGATTAAACTCTGTTTTAGCTAATTTTGCAGCTTTGATATTCTCGCCATCTGCTTTATTTATGATAATAGCATCTGCCATTTCCATGATGCCCCGTTTTATACCTTGCAATTCATCTCCAGCACCAGCTAGCTTTAGTAGTAAGAAGAAATCTGTCATAGAATGCACTACCGTCTCGCTTTGCCCTACACCCACAGTCTCAATAACAATGTGTGAGTAACCAGCAGCCTCACAGACTATAATAGCTTCTCTTGTTTTTCTTGCCACCCCTCCCAAAGAATCTCCACTTGCAGAAGGTCTTATAAATGCCAGGTCATTTTTTACCAATTCTTCCATTCTGGTTTTGTCTCCCAAGATACTCCCGTTGCTTAAACTACTACTAGGATCAACTGCCAACACGGCTACTTTATGTCCTTTTTGGGTTAATAGTGTTCCAAACTGTTCAATAAAAGTGCTTTTTCCTACCCCAGGTACTCCAGTAATGCCAATACGTATAGATTTATTTGCATGTGGCAAACAGCCTTCAATTAATTCTTTGGCAGCCTCTTGATCTTTTGGAGCGGTACTTTCTATAATTGTAATAGCTCTGCTGAGTGCAGTTTTATTTCCTGCCAGCACTCCAAGAGTAAGTTCTGGTATGAGTTGCTTTTGCTTTCGCGCCTTTTTTAATTTTAAAGCAGTAACACTGCTTAGGTTCATGGGCTTTTCAATACCCTGAAGTTCATTTAATGCGCTGGTATGTTTTTTTGGTTTTTTCACTATGTGAATTTATGACAAATTTATGACATTTGATTTTTCAAAACTTGTTTTGGAACGTATATTGATTAATTAACACAAAAATAAAATACTATGAGTACATTATATGAAGCAACAACAAATGCCACTGGCGGAAGAACTGGCCATGTGCTAAGTGAAGATGGACCAATAGATATGGCGCTGTCTGTCCCAAAATCTATGGGCGGAGATGACGGTAAGGGCGTGAATCCAGAACAACTCTTCGGGGCAGCATACGCAGCCTGTTTTGGAGGGGCTTTGCAAGCTGTCGTTGGGATAGAAAAACTAGATATAGATGTGAGTCAAATTAGTGTTGATGCTACCATTGGCTTTTGTAAAGATGAAGATGGTTTCTTTCTAGAAGCAACCCTAGATTGTTATATTCCAGATGTTGACACACAAACAGGAGAACAATTAGTTAACGATGCGCATCAAATGTGTCCGTTTTCAAAGGCTACTCGAGATAATATTACGGTAACCTTAAATTTATTACTAGACTCATAAATACAATACGTATTATAAAAAAATCCCAAGACTGAAATTTCAGTCTTGGGATTTTTACTTGTAAAAAAAGAATTAATCCTTACTCTTTTACAACGTGGTATTGAGCACTCTGCCCATCTACTAATACAGACAATATATAAGACCCACTAGATAGGTTACCCAAGTCTATACTTGTTTGTGTTGCATTAATTACAGTTTCCATTACAACAGCTCCTAGTATATTTCTAAGAACAACTTTTTCAATACTAGTGTTGTTTTTTAGTGTCAGTTGTCCTGAAGTTGGATTCGGAAAATAGGTGAAGTTTTCAAAAATAGTATTTTCAACACCAAGAATTTGTGATATACTTATAGTTGTTGCTCCTCCAGAATTTGTTGCTAGTAAAAAATAGTATTTGCCTATTTCTGGCACTATTGAAGAACTAGTTCCTGTGAAACATGGATTTTGAGCATCTTCAACGCGTATTAACTCTGTTACACTTGGGGTTGGGGTATTGGCTTCAAAAAATATGACGCTACTCACACCACTTGGAGATACAATAGAGGCATCTGTTATATCCATACCAGGGGTACACAAAAAGTAATACCATACACCATTAAATCCGTCAATGGTGCAATTGGTTGGGTTGCCATCTTCTTCTGTGGCAAATTGTGTGTTCACATTTTCATCTGTGTATACGCCAGGAATATTTATTGCATTTACAATTAGATCGTTTACTGGAGGTTCTGGTGGCGCAGCACAATCAATAGTAATCGTGAAGTTTCCAGTGTCTCCATTATAGCCCTCTACAGCTATGTAATAGGTGGTTCCTGGAATGGTTGTTAGTGTTATTTCTGAGCCAAGATCACAGGCGTCATCATTTTCAATTGGGTTGTCAAGGTCACAACTTGTATAGATTCGCATGAAAGGATCATAATCAAAAGCTGTACACAAAGAAAATGCAACATCTCTAGGTACTGGTGATGTCTCTATAAATTTATAAAAAGCATCAGGGCCATTAACTCCATTTGTATCTGTCTTGTCTATTGTTGTTCCTTCTATGGAGCCTCCACAAAGAATATCAAGCGCTGTTTGACAGTTGTCATTAAAGCCCTCTGGGGAAAAAGTTAATTCCCAGTCAAAAGGATTCTCGTCCCACCTGTCATCCCACTGTATGTAATAAGACTGATCACTGTTAACCGTAAATCCAATAATTTCAGAGGCGTATGCAGCTCCTGTGCCATCTGTTAAAAATGGGCAAGAATCATCATCATCTGCTATTGCTTGAGCATCTGAGCAATCGTTCCAGATTGATACTCTAGTATCAGAGCCGCCCAAACAAGAATTGACATTAATTGTCCCATTTTCTGAAGGGGTATAGACAAACCAAGCAGAATCCCCTCCATTAACCCCTCCACTTACATCATTAATTTGTGTTTGAGACACACTTCCTTCTGAAATTTCAACAGCTGACCCACAATTGTCACCACCATTTTGCGCTTTGGTTTGCCATGTAAAAGATGTTGCTAATACTACTAAAAATAAAATATATTTTTTTTTCATGGCTTTTGATTTAGGTTTGTTATCAAATATAGTATTATTTTTTTTCTAAAAATAGGGGCTATTGTGAAACAGCGTACCTAAATTGTCGTCATTTAAAAGACTCTTATTAAACCATTAGCAAACGTGTCAAATTCTTTACTTGTAACGCAGTGCAGAGCACAAAACCCTAGAGCCCAAACGGCGCTCTATAGCCAGTACTGTGATGGCATGTTTATAGTGGCTAGCAGGTATCTAAAAGACACAGCAGAGGCAGAGGATGCAATGCAAGTTGCTTTTATTAAGGCATTTAAAAAAATAGAGCAATTTAAAGGAGATGTAAGTTTTGGAGCATGGTTAAAGCGTATTGTTATAAATACATGCTTGGATGTTTTGAAAAAGAAAAAGATTCATTTTGAAGAAATTAACGAGCAGACCCTTAGTATAGAACAACAAAATGATGAAAGTTGGTCTGTTGATACTCATATCACTAAACAACTTATAGAGCAGGCTATTGAAAAGTTGTCTCCAAATTATAAATCTGTGGTACAATTATTTTTGTTAGAAGGTTATGATCATCAAGAAATAGCCCAGGTTCTTGATATCACTCAGAGTGCCTCTAGAACAAAACTGCATCGCGGCAAAATACAATTACAACAACATCTAAAACAGCTACACTATGGCACAGGATATTAGAGATATAATGAAGACTGGCTCATCACAAGAGCCAAAATTACCAAAAGGTCACAAGGCTCGTTTTGAAGCAAGGTTACAGGCTAATTTTAGCCAAAACAAAACCCTTCAGGATTCTAGTCCAATGCAGTTTTGGATTAAAATTGCTGCTGTTGCTATAGCCTTTGTTGCCGTGAGTGTTTTTGGATATTATCAATTATCCAAAAATAGCTTGGGAGATACTTTAGTTGAGAGTGCACCAGGGGTAGAGTCCAAAACCGATGAAAAATTAGTACACTTAGCTGATATCTCTCCAGATTTAAAACGTGTTGAGCAGTACTACACCTCTGGTATCAAAGATGTATTATCCTCTTTAACAATTACCACAGATAATAAAGATGTAATTGATGGATACATGCAACAACTACAGGTGCTGGATTTGGAATATGAAAGCTTGAACTTAGAACTTACCCAGGCAGGTCCTACAGAGGAGACCATTACAGCCTTAGTAGATAATCTTAAACTGAGATTAGAATTATTAATGAAACTCAAAACAAAATTGAAAGAACTAAAAAATAACACCAATGAAAATATTAGCAGCATTGAAGTTTAGACTATTGTGGGCGCTTGCTCTTGGGTTGGTTGCTACAGGTTTTTCTCAAGAAAAATTTGTAGAGTCTTATAATGCTAGTGATGATATGCTTGTTACGTTAAAGACCTCTTACACCAATGTTATTTTTGAAACCTGGAATAAAGATAAGGTAGAGGTAACCGCTTTTATAGAAGGAGAGGATGTAACCAAAGAACAAAAAATAGCTCTTTTTGACGCGTGGGATTTTGAGGTTTTAGGGAACTCAAAAAATGTAATTATAACCTCAAGTGGTATCGGAAACTGGAACGGTAGTACCCTCTCTAGTTTAGAGGCTCAAATAGGTAAAGAATATGACTTTGTATTTACATATGATAAAAATGGAGCTGTTAAAACAATTGTAAAAACAAACAAAGCAAAAACACTGCCACTGGCTAAAAGAACCATTATCATTAAAATGCCAAAAAACACAAAGACCGATATCAATGTGCGATATGGTGAAATTAAAATGGCAGATGCATTTAATGTGAAAGCAACCTTAAATCACACCCCATTTACTGCAGATCGTATCGATGGAATAGAAACGCTCATTAATGCCTCTTATGCACCCGTGGTTGTAGAGCATTGGCAGTACGGCACCCTGTATGTTAAATTTGTTGGTGCCTGTGAAATTCAAACCCTAGAGAGCATACAACTTAACGCTAATTCTAGTGACGTGTTTGTTGGCAGTATTAGTAAAGAGGCTTATGTGACAGGCTCTTTTGGGACCTTGATTGTTGGAAAAGTAGCAGATAATTTTAAACGCTTAGAGATTGTTTTGCGTAATGCAGATGCCTCTGTCGCAATGCCTGATACTGCTTTTACATTTTTGTTTAATGGAAAAAAATCAAGCCTAAAACACCCAAAATTATTGCAATTTAAAACCACAAAAGAAGCGCAAAGGGTTTTAGCCAAGGGTTTCTATAAAAGCGCGAGTACAACTAGTAATTTTCTTGTTAATGCAGATTATAGTAATTTGATTTTACAATAATCCTATCAATGTACTATAAAAAACCCCCAAAAAGCATTTGCTTTTGGGGGTTTTAAATTTATAATTAGGTGTTATTGAGTCAACACCCATTCTCCTTTTGTTATCAGTGGAATTGCTTGTTTGTACTTAACTTGTTTGCTCTCACCACTCATTACATGCTTTATGGTTACTTTGTCATTACGACCAATTTTCGGCATTTCGCGGGTAATGGTTTCTGTTATTTGCTGCTGGTTTTGAGTTTGTCCAGCTGCCTTAGACCCAACAGAGCGCTGGTCAAGGTTTTGTATTTCATCTTTCTGCTCGTTAAGTTTTTGTTTACTCTTTACCTCTCGAGCTTCTTGAATTTGTCTTTGGTTTTCTTTAGGTAGCTCTCCTTTAAACAAAAATGATAACACATCTTTATTTACATTTTCTACCATCTTTTTAAAGAGTTCAAAGGCTTCAAATTTGTAAATTAAAAGTGGATCTTTTTGTTCATGTACCGCCAACTGTACAGATTGTTTTAATTCATCCATTTTGCGCAGGTGTGTTTTCCAAGTATCATCAATAATAGCAAGTGAGATGTTTTTCTCAAAATCCTTTACTAGTTCTGCACCTTTTGTTTGATAAGCTGTTTCTAGATCTGTGGCAACATTTAAGGTTTTTACTCCATCAGTGAAAGGCACTAAAATACGCTTGTATTGGTCCTTATGATTCTCATATACATTTTGGATTACCGGGAAGGCAATCTCTGCATTTTGTCTCATTTTTTCTTGGTAGTGGCCGTAAGCAACTTTATACACTTTTCCTGCAATTTCTTGAGACCCTAATTTTTCAAATTCGTTTTGGTCTATAGGAGCACCTGTCTCTTATACACATCTCCGAGCCCACGAG